>JBIIHY010000313.1:0-4147 GCA_044235305.1 Bdellovibrionota bacterium | reverse complement strand
TACTAGGCGCTAACGGAATGCGCCGCTACAATGAATACGCTCTTGATGGGAATAAACTCCACGACAGCTACCTTAATATTCTCTACCACATGCCTGCTATTGAACGTGCTGTTGTGTTGCAGCGATCCGGGACCTCGCGCGATTTTGGTTCAACCGATGCGAGCTCTGTTGAACTCTTACAAGAACGTCAACTACTCTCTGATCCAGAGAGCGCAGCTCAATGGACTATCGGCTTAAGCGCTTCCCTGCAGGCGCTTGCTAAGGCAAAGCTCTCTCTCATAACCGCTGGGGCAAAAAGAACACCACTTTTTGCGTCAATCGAAGAAACTCTTGTCGATATAATCAACCGCAACATTGCAGCTATTCCAGGCAAGCTCTCAGATCACCCCCCACTTCGAGCAGATGGGACCCCTCTTCCGCTCTACCAGGTAATGGAGGCATATGAAGCCATCATTGACCTAAACGGGGAGCATAAATTTATCCCCGGGGCTCACACCCTCCCCTGGAGTACAGCGCAGCTCTTTGATGGACTGCGCTTGGCGGAAGAGGCTGCGGCGGAGGCCGCGCGTTAGGCGGTCTGTGAGTAGGCACTTACAGCCATGCTGAGCTTTAAATATGCCATTTCAGCTTTTCTTTAATCTAGATCCTAAAATGGCGTACAATTACAGAACATGATCGCAAGAAAGCTAACCCCAATAAAAAAACTGGAGTTTTCCGGCATAGCTCGTGCCTTGGCTGGGCACCTCGATCTACCGCTGCGACCACAGACGTCTCTGTACGGGGAAGTCTTTGAAGCGTTTATCATTAACCAGATACGCACGCATTTGGAATACTCTTTAAAGCAATACCAACTTTCATTTCTTCGAACTAAAGATGGGGCTGAAATCGATCTGATCGTAGAGCGCTCGGCGAAGCAAACTTTTCTTATCGAGATAAAATCTAGCCCTACAGTCCGTGAGGAGGACCTAAGAAATCTTAAGGCATTATCAAATGACATACCGGGAAGTACCGCGCTCTGTCTATACGCCGGCGAGACTACCCTTTGATTTGGACACGTAGAGTACCTTCCGTGGCAGGAGGGTATTAAACGGATTGTTGATGAATAATCGGCCGCTTGCTTCTATCAAATGATAAAAGCAGATGAGGTAACTATCGACCCAATTCACGAAAAATCTCCTTCCACCCACCTATCATACACTGCTATAACCCCCGAATGATCTCACCTCATAGATTTCTTATCGCAGCCCTACTACTCCTCCTTTCTGGCTGCGCCGTAAGCCAGCGCATGGAGAGCCCGCCATCAACTTTTATTGAAGATGCCCCTCTCAAAGA
Source organism: Bdellovibrionota bacterium (assembly GCA_044235305.1). Taxonomy (GTDB): domain Bacteria; phylum Bdellovibrionota_C; class UBA2361; order UBA2361; family OMII01; genus OMII01. Next base: position 2,815 of record JBIIHY010000313.1, on the reverse strand, counting down.
GCGGTTAGAGAACATGCCCTTTGATCACTCATGGCTAGTGCCAGATAGCGTTGAAAGAAACTACGACTCAGTTCTTATAATGCCGGTGCGGTACGATCTCCTTCCTAAAGGCGCATGGAAGCAAAGTAGTAGCATCTACCTTAATTCCGAAGAGGCCTATCTTCACGAAGCTAAAGTTCTTGCTGGATACTTCACAAAGCAGCTACTCGAAGAGCTTGGAAAGGTTCCCAATCCACGATTCAAAGTCGTGTCTTCCCCAACCCCCTCAACGCTTATCGTTTCAATCGCTCTTACTGAAATCGAATTCTCTCACCCAGTCACGCGAGCAGCGGCCCTTGCCGCACCAGTCCCCGGAGTCGATATGGCGCTCAATGCTATCACTGACCCTCATGCATCCTTCGCAGCACGTTTTACGGATTCTAAATCAGGTGAGCTTATCGCAAGTGCTGCTGACAAACGCTTTCCCCCCGTGCGGATTATCGATCTGAACAAGCTAACGATTACTAGCTCCACGCGAGAGATCGTTAAACAGTGGTCTAGAGAGCTCGCTGAAGCGATTCAAAAAGACCGCTTCTCAAAGATAGAAAAGAGCTGGCGTTTTTCCTTGCTTCCGTGGTGAGGAGCGGTAATAAAGGCCCTGCATAACACAGCAGCTAACGCTAAGGGGTCACTTCATGCCTAAACTCAGCTCTACTCCCATCCGCGTCTTCGTTAAAACGACCCTGTCACTTGCTCTTACCCTTACGCTCAGCGCGCAAAGTGTCCTTGCGGCCCCTGCGCCACGTACTGCAAAACGCCCCAAGGTGGGTCTCGTGCTCGCCGGAGGTGGCGCACTTGGAATGGCTCACGTTGGTGTTCTTAAAGTTCTGGAGGCTAATAGAATCCCGGTCCACATAATCACTGGAACCTCAATGGGCTCTATCGTTGGTGCTGGCTACGCCTCTGGCGCAACAGTATCAGAGATGGAGCAGCTTCTTTCAGAGACTGATTGGGATGCCCTCTTTGATGAAACCTTTAAGCGACCGAACGTAGAATATCGTGATAAGTCAGGTCGCTTGAATCAGATCTTTGGTGGAGCCAAGATCGGCATTAAGGGTGGTGATATCGCGCGTTTTACTGGGGTAGTCGGTGGTCAGAGAGTGTTACCACTACTGCAACGGCTTTACTATCGAACACCTGGAGAAGTTGATTTCGACTCACTTCCGATACCTTACCGAGCAGTCGCTGCTGATATTGAAACCGGTCAGCCTGTTGTCATAGCGCACGGCGACCTTGCGCGCGCTGCCCGAGCAAGTATGGCTGTTCCTGGATTTTTCACGCCAGTAGAAATTGAAGGGAAAACAGTTGTTGATGGAGGTATCGCCAACAACTTACCAGTAGATATCGCTCTTGAACTAGGAGCTGAGAAATTGATCGTTGTCGATCTCTTGGCAGATTTAAAAACCAAGGAGCAACTTGGTGGTGTATTAGGAATCTCTGGTCAGATTATCTCTCTTCTGCTTGAGCAGAATTCACGGCTACAACGTAAACTCATGCGCCCAGGAGACCTACTCCTTGTGCCCGACCTCAAAGGCTACAGCGCAACAGATTTTAAGAAAGCGAGCGAGATATTCGCTAAGGGTGAAACGGTAGCATTAGAAAACCTTGAAGCACTTAAAGCTTTCGCTGTCTCTGAAGAAGAGTACAGCGAGTATCAGCAAAGCCGCGTCACATCTTCTGATAAACCTGTAGTGATTACCGCGCTGCGAATCGATTCAGAGATAGAGGCACTAAAGCCTAAACTGGAGCGCGTCCTTGCTCCTCAAGTCAATGCACCTCTTGATACTAAAGCCATTGAGGAGTCGATTGATTCGATATATCGGCACGGAGATCTTTCATCGCTTTCTTACTCTGTTGAAAGATCGGGCGACGGAACAAACACAGCCGACCTCGTCGTGAGCGCAAAGAAAGCGACGTGGTACGATCAATACGCTCAAGTTGGTCTTTCGCTGCAAGATAACTTCCAAGGTGAGAATGCATATCAGCTAGCCTTTGGTGGTCGCCTAAACGAGCTCAACTCCGCTGGGGCATTTCTTGACGGGCGCTTTGAGATCGGATGGCGACCACTCGTTGAGTTTGATTTTTACCAGCCGCTCTATCAGGGCAGCTCCTACTTTGTGAATCCCATAGTGACCTACGATCGCTACCAGATACCGATCCGTTTAAACGGACAGAGTATCGCTGAATATCAACGCGAGCGAGTCATCGCTGGCCTTGGCTTTGGGAGGAAGCTTGGAGATTCAGGCGAGATTCAGACCGGTGTTAGACGCGGCTCCGCTGACCTTTCGCGTGAGATCGGGGCGTCAACCCTACCAGAGTACAGCTACGAGGTAGGCAACTACTTCGGTTCCCTTGTAATTGATTCTCGAGATACCGTTGATTTTCCACAAGCTGGTGTCTCTATGTATCTGGAAGGCACACGCAATACCAAAGCTTTAGGCTCAACTGACGAGTTCACCCAACTTACGGGAGGAGCAACTAAGCCCATCAACTTTGGTGCAAACACGGTCCTAATCTCTTCTGACTTCGGAACAAACTTTGAGACTATCCCGCCGGAGCGCGTGTATGTGCTTGGTGGTTTGTTTGATATCTCAGGATATCAGCCGGGCGGTGTCACAGCCTCGGACTTCTTTATTGGCCGTCTCGGTTACTACCGCGAGCTTGCGTCCTTGGGAGGAGCTTTTGCTAAACTAAACCTATTCGGTGGTGGATCAGTTGAGTATGCTTCTTTGAGAAGCGATATCGCTGTGATCAACGATAATACCGACATCGTTGG
>JBIIHY010000037.1:0-13262 GCA_044235305.1 Bdellovibrionota bacterium | reverse complement strand
CGATGTCTGTATGTATAGCAGCTACGGTCTTGTCGAAGGGCTTATATACGTACAGATACACATCGACTAGAGGCGAAATGGAAACAGGGGCACAAAATAGGCGGACCGACCGAGAAGTAAAAAACATTCAAATTGTGAGCAACCCAAGAGGGAGTAGTGCTACGCAGGCAACCGCTGAGGTTGCATCACACTCGATTTTCAACATGATTCGTTCGTCCCCTTTTGTGCGCAGCGTTGTTTTCCTCACCATGGGAGCCATCGGTGGTGGAAGCGTTACCGGTTGTTCACGAGAAGAGAGAGGTGACTATAAGAGCACGGTTGAGGCGCAGCGCTTGCTCACGAAAGAAGCCAAGTTTTCAACCTTTGCGCCAGTCACGGCCGTTTCACTTGAACAAATGGAGGCGCTCCTTGCTACTCGAACCGCAATCGCTGGTGATCTTGAGAAGGCAGCGGAACACGTCCGTGCTTTCGTGATGAAGTGCGAGGAGTCGCGTGGGGTATCCCCTGATGCTTTGCAGCAACTAAAAAATAACCTAGAGCCCCTTGCTAGCGCCTTGAGCACCGCTCAAGGCTCGGCTGACTTTAGCCACAGCAAGGAGAAGCTTAAAGAGCTTTCAGATGCTCTCCGCGCAGCAGTAAAATCGGAGGTCGACGAATTTAAGGAAGATGCTAGCCGCGTGCGCGGGCTGTCACCTGGTTATCAGAAAGTATCAGCTTTGCAGAGTTCTATCTTTGACTGGATTCACGCTCTCGAGCGTGACGTCGGAGAGCTACAGAAGGGGGTTTTTGCCAAATCAGTGGCTGAGTTGGCAACTACTATAAGAGGAACCGAGAATGAGCTTGCTCGGCTCGTTGCTCAGCCGGACCCGGTACAGTGGCTTGCGGCTCACCCCATCGAGACCGCGCTCGTACGTCAGCATCTGTCGCACTCCCTCTCAAAGGCCCATGTCTTAAAGAGCGACATAGTGTTTTCCGGTATCGCTAAAGAATTGAGCGATGCCGTTGCACTCTATGGGGACCTCCTTGATGTGATTCCGAGCCAAAGCGGGGCGGTCGTTACGCAGTTGAAACCAGAAGGAGTACAGGCACTCGTGAAAGCTGCACACCAACTCTCAGGCGCCTTAGTCGAGGACCTACGCGAGGAGCTGGTTGGTTCCCTCGGGGTACGGCCAGTGGGAGCTCTCTTATCGGTGGATGGAGGCAGTAATACTAATCGCGCTGCAAACGCATCAACCAATCCAGCAGCACCTTCGGCAGCACCGTCTGGTGTTACTGCTCCCACAACGGTTGTGCATCACCATCACAGCAGTGGACTCAACAACTTTTTTATGTGGCACTACCTGCTCAATAGTCACGGCGGATACTATCCGCACGGTGGTGGGTATTACAGCTACGTACCTCAGCAGAGCGTCTCATATTCAGGCTCAAGTCGCCTAAGAAATTCGGCGTCGTATTCAGCGTTCTCGAGCACGATGCAGGAGGCTCAGCCGCATATCGCCAGGGTTGATGGAATGGCTGCATCATCAAAGGTAGCAGCAAACACCAAGAGTGCTAGCGTCAATAAGTCTACTACTACTAGTTCGGCAGGACACGGAGAAGTATCTCCCTCTCATCCTAGTAAGTCTGGCGGCACTACTGCCTCGGGGGGCTCGAAGAGTGGAAGCTCTGGTGGTTTTGGAGGCTCTGGTTCAAAAGGGTTCGGAGGATAGTATATGAAAAGAGTTGCAGTTTTGCCGCGCCAGGGTTGGCAGAAAGTAGTAGAGGAGCAGGGGTTTCTCTATCACAGCCTTAGCGGGCCGTATTGGTCGGAAGACGTTGCGTATTCATTCTCGCAGCGTGAGGTCGATGAGATCGCCACGGCCACAACTGAGCTGCACCGTATGTGTCTTGAAGCTGTTGATTATGTGATCTCTCAAGGGCTCTTGCATCTCTTCGGTATCCCAGAGCGCTTCCACCCCTTTATTGCTCGCTCGTGGGAGCAGCAGGAACCGTCGGTGTATGGGAGGTTTGACCTACGGTATGACGGAGTATCACCACCGAAGATGTACGAATACAACGCTGATACTCCAACCTCGTTGCTTGAAGCAGGACGGATTCAGGATGGTTGGCGAAGAGATCAATTCAAGGAGTGCACTCAGTTCAATCAGCTTGAGGCTCTTCTGGTCAGTACGTGGAAGAGAATAGCAAAGCGGTATCCTCGAGTTCACTTCTCCTCCGTTTCGGGGAACTCAGAGGACCTCGGAAATGCTCATTACATGTGTTCGGTGGCGGCGCGAGCAGGCGTTGACGCAACGTTTCTATTCGTTGAAGAGGTGTTCTGGGATGAATCGCAGGAGCTGTTCCTCGATAATGACGGCAGCAAGATCGAGGCGTGGTTTAAGCTCTATCCGTGGGAGTGGATTTTTGAGGACCGCTACGCGCAGCACCTTATGGACTCACCGATTGCAATGATTGAGCCAGCCTGGAAGGTGCTGATGAGCAGCAAAGTTATTCTGCCTATCCTGTGGAAGCTCTTTCCCGAGCATCCGAACCTCATACCTGCCTATTTCACTGCTGATAAGCTTGGCTCATCTTTTGTGCGTAAGCCCATTTATGGCCGTGAGGGCGCCAATATGATGCTGGTGGATGGCGCGACTGTTATAGAAACCCCCGGTCCATACTGTGCTCTGCAGCATGTCTACCAGGCGTTGTGTCCGTTACCAACATTCTCGAATCTGCATGCGCTTGTAGGTTCTTGGGTGATTGGCGGAAAGGCGGCCGGTATCGGTATCAGAGAGAGTGTTGGTCTTATTAGTTCCAATGCCAGCAGGTTCGTCCCTCACGTTGTTGAACAGTGGACATAATTAGACCGTATGCGCATGCACAAAGTAAAACCGCTGCAAGAGTGGCACGAGCGCGTAGCTGGATACGGATTCAGTGCATCCCGCGCGCCCGCATTGCTGATGTGGAATGAGGGGACAGTGTACGAATGTGCGCAAGAGCAGATAGAGGAATTATGGTCTGTTGCCACGGATGTTTACCACCGTATGGTGGAGCTTACGGAACGAGAGATCACGGGCAATCAGCTCTCTGATTGGAGTTTAAAGCCGGGTCATGTTCAAAAGCTCTGTCGGTCGTGGGATGGAGCGGATTATTTCCCAACGCTCTTTACGCGAGTTGATTTCGACCTAGCGCCAGACGGTGCGATTAGTCTTGCAGGGATAAAGGCTGAATATCCTGACCTGCTTGTACCGAGCGCAGTAACTCAGTGGGATTGGCTAACTCAGGCCACACCATGGGCGTCGCAATTCAATGAAATACCCGAGAGATTACATGCGGCGTTTCGTGAATATAGTTGGATAGGTCGGTGTGTGCATGTAGGGTATAGCGGGGAGTACCTCGGTGAAGAGTTGAGCGCTGAGTATATCAAAGCATTGGGATTATCAGCAGGGGTGGATGCTCGCGTGGTATGCTTTGAGAGTATCGTCTACGAACGTGAGAGAGATTGTTTTCTCGATGATGAGGGTCAAGTAATCGAGATATTGGTGTGTACAGGTCCGTTTAGTTCATTTGCAAGAATGGAACGAGACGCTGTGTATGAGCACCCTCGCATCTGTCTTGTTGAGCCCTATTGGAAGCAGCTATGGAGTGAGCCAACGTGGCTGCCATTTGTTCGAGCGAAATGCAACGATGCGCGCTGGGCGCAAGAGGTACGGCACGTTGGTCAGGTGCGATGCGGCGTATGGATAGTAGCAGGCGAAGCCGCAGGGCTTATCGTGTATGACCGGGCAGGCGTGTGTTATCCGCATTTCTTCGACCAGGTTGTTTAGGTCATCTTGCTGATCTTGCTCTTCCACTGAAAAAATCGTTCCGTGGCGAAGGTGCTCAGCGCGAGATTTTGGATCAACGCACCCACCGGAAGCATAGTAGCTGCCGAGAGAGAGAAATCTACCGCTGCGGCGGAGAAAGCAGCACCGGCAGTCCATATATAGAGAGCTTTGAGGCCTGGGAATCCTCGTGATGCGTCAGGCCGCTTGGTTTCTTTCCAGATATCGAAAGCAGTAGGTATCATGCTGAGGCCTCTTGCCACTAGGGCCGAAGCTCCGCCAAGTAGTAGTGGCGTTACTCCGAGTGTTGCGGCAACACGATCGCCAAGTGGTGAGAGCGAGACAGCAAAGAGTGAGATCGAAGCAACAGAGCACCGTTCGCACCATTTTAAGAAATTGTTGACGGGTTTCTGCGGGCCGTATTTTTCAGTCAGTGGCAGTACTGTTGTTGCACCGCACAGTGCAAGCGCGAAGAAGGAGATGCCCCATAACGATTGCTTCCCTTGAAGTGCCAAAGCAGCTCCGGTCAGAGTAAGCGCCAGGTTGTTTGTTCGCATGATGCGCAGGGCTGAGGGATTAAAAGGATAGAATCCCTCTTTGAAATCCAGCCAAGCTCCCGCTCGAGTTGCCACATGTTGATCTCGCTTGTCAGGCGGTACACTACGTAGGGCAACGATGAGGTAGCCCGCCGCTGCCGATACGAGAGAGCCTATGCCTAAGAGAGGAGATGAAATTGAGCGCGGTGCTTGGTCTGGGGCGCTGCTTGGCTGAGCGTCAAGCTCTCTCGCTTTAGGACTAGGCGGAAGGTCGCTTGCCTGGTCACGCACCTCTGAACGGCGTGAGTCTGCCGTAGGTGTCAGAGGCTTCTTTAACTCAGCAAAGATAAGAGGCGAAGGTGTGCGGGATAAATCGTGCACGTGGTGCGGTGCAGTTGGGCGTGATTCAAGAATGCCATCGGCTTGATTAATACGGCTTCTTTCCTGGTCCTTCGATTGTGCCAGTGCGGTAGCAGTCAGCGCCGCTCCGACGGTAAGAGACTGTAAGGATTTATGACGACCCAGGGAAAGCATTCCTTAATTGTATCGTATGAGTGCCTGCTAAGCGAATTGGGCGAGGTTTCTGGGTTGTTTTGGTTCGGTTTAGTGCTTATTTTCGAACGACCGGTCGCCCACTCTGAGGTTGCCACTCGGTAGTTTCTGGTAGGAAGACATCATCCTGGTGGTCTTCATCAGTTGCGGAATTCATCGCAAGCGAGAGGTGTAGCAGTCCACGAATAACGCGTTCCAGCTCACGAGGTGCTACCGGTTTAGCAAGAACGAGAATTGCACCAGCCCGCTGAATTTCGGAGAAGTGCGCAACTGCTCCTGGAACTAGCGCTACTATGTGTAGAGCTGGAAAAAATCTTCTGAGTGACCGGATGAGAGCTGTATGCTGTGGCGATGACCTAGCGATATCAAGAACCAGTGCTCGCAGTGAGGGGGTCTCTTTTAGTGTTGCGCGTACAGACTCATCGTCGAGGGTGCAGCTGCGAGTTGAGATACCGGCATCAGATAAGAGAGCTGCGTGAGTATGGCTCACGCTCTTTGAAGATGCTGCGTAGAGTGCCACCGGCGAGTGAGTGGTTTTGCGGGATCTGATTAGCAGCGTGGGAGTAGCAGGTTGTGGAGGGACCGCTTCGAGCAGTGGGGCAGAGATCTCGCGAGCTTTTTCGCTGAGCTCCTTCACGCTTGTAGAGAGGGCTTGAGCCATGTGCTTTACCAGGGGCGTATCGCTTGTTTGCCTTGTTATAATAGCAGCATATCCGAGCGCTTCTTGACTTGTATTTAGCAGCTCCTGCGCATGAAGCGCCGAAGCTTCTAATTGTTTCAGTCGAGATTTTAAATAGGTGTTCTCGTCGCGCAGTCGTTGCTCTTCGTCGAGACTCACTACGTACAGGAGAAAGCCCTCGGGGCTGCCCCGGGGAGATAGAGTGCGAATGATAGCGCGGTATCCTGTCCACTCAAGTGTTGAGCACTGCTCTGGACCAGAGAGTGCTGAGTGAAAGCAGTTCGATACAAATTCTTTAGATTCGCTGCTCGGGAATTGATTAAGAAGTGACTGCCCTGGGTTGATCGGTTCAGTCGTGCAGTCGTTGCGGCCGAAAGAATATGAGCTTGTAGGTTGAGAGCTGGTAACTGTGCGCACTGAGAGATCGAGGTCAAGGGTCATCCCGTGAACGCCCATCAGAGTCAGGTTCTCTCCGAGGGTCACGGCCGTAACTCCCATACCCTGTAACAGCGGGAGAATATCGGTGATATCGACTACGATACCAGTGAGGCTATCTCCGTTTGCACTGAAAATAGCCCTACAGTGCAAGAAGCGCAGCGAGCCCGAATCCGGCCGAATCCAGCGATAGGTGGCAACGAAGGGTAGCTTGTTAGTAAGAGACTGCTCTAAGAGGTTTTCGATCACGTAGCGGTCGTCGGTGTGGATCCGCGCTCGCAGGATGGCACCATGGGCGGCAACGGCTTGTTCGCTCAAGCCAAGAACCTCGTTGGTATTGCCCGAACTCCAAAGGACGTGCCCGCTCTCGGGATTAAGTGAAAATGATAGTGTTCCGGGTAGGCTTTGAATAATAGAGGCTAAGAGGGCTGCCTGTGGCCCACTTTCTGCGAGGAGATGAGAATTGTGCTCCGCGGGTGCTCCGCTCATCACTCGGGCCTCTAAACAGACGGTTCGGAGCGTGCAAGGTATACGAGCACCCTCCCGACCTTCTGTTACCCATACGAGAAGTTTACATGGTAGGTAATCATGGTAGAAGAGGAAAAGTGAAAATCCGTCTCGGTAGGGGATTTAAAGTTTAAGTCGTAGAGAGTGTCGCCATGAGTAGTCAAGCCAGCCAGTCGCGCCCCCTTCGCATTGCTCTTATGGGAACTAGGGGTATACCGGCCCGATATGGGGGCTTTGAGACGTTTGCTGAGCAGATCTCAAAGCGATTAGTGCAGAGAAATCACCGCGTCACTGTTTACGGGCGGTGCCGGATTGCAGAGGGTTGGGGTGCGCGCGAGTCGATCTCCGGCGTCGAGCGTCGTGTGACGCCTACTATATTCCACAAGTACCTTGAGACCCCGCTGCACGCCTTAACGTCTTTTATCGATGCTATCTTTCATTCATATGATGTCATCCTAGTTTGCAATGCCGCTAATAGTCCTTTCGCACCTCTGCTCAAAATTCGAGGTACTCCGCTTCTGATAAACGTTGATGGCATCGAACGCAATCGCGCGAAGTGGAACAGCTTCGGAAAGCTCTGGTATCTCCTCGGAGAGCGGGTTTCGGTGTGGTTGGCAGACCGACTCATCTCAGACGCTGATGTCATCGCTGACTACTATCGAGAGACGTACGGCTGCGATTCTACCGTGATACCGTACGGGGTTCATCCTACGTTTCGTCCTGCGGGGAAAACCCTTGAGCAGTTTGGACTCGCGCCGCGCGAGTATATTTTATACGTCAGTCGGCTTGAGCCAGAGAATAATGCTCTCGGTGTGATCGAGGCTTACAAGAAATCAAATGCTGAGATCCCGCTCGTTATAGTCGGCGATGCCCCGTACGCCGATGAGTACAAGGCGCAACTCCGCGCTGCCGCAAATGAACGGGTGATATTTACAGGGTTTCAATTTGGAGAGGCTTACGAAGAGTTTCAGAGCAACTGTCGGCTCTACATTCAAGCTACCGAGGTAGGTGGTACTCACCCGGCGCTTATTGAGTCGATGTCGTATGGAAATTGTGTCATTGCTAACGGCACGCCAGAGAATCGTGAAGTAGTTGCAGATGCTGGCGTTGTGTTTGAGAAAAACAATTTTGACCAGCTCGCCGAGCATATCTCTTGCTTGTGGAACAATCCTGAAAAGCTTAGTGCGTTTGGGGAAAAGGCTAAGGAGCGCGTTTTGGCTGCGTACTCTTGGGATGCTGTTGTCGCTACATATGAGGGGCTCTTCCTCAAGTTGACTGGTGCCAAAGGCGTAGCTCCAAAGCAGGTCTCAGCGCAGCCGACGGAGACTGATTAGTTTCGGGTCTTTCCCTCAAGGGCTCCCAGACGCTGCGATAAATCGGTATGAAGTTTGGCGACGCGCTCGTGCAATTGGGCTACCTCAAGCTCCGCCTTTAAGTTTATTTCATACTCGATTTCATTTCGCTGTCTTTCGCGAGCCGCCTGTAAGTTTTGTGATAATAGCACGATGATGCTCAGAAATATTGCTTCAAGTGACACCGACATCGTTAGAAAACCGAAGGGGTATGGGTCAAACGCACTCGCACCGGGTAGCATCTCAAGATTGTACACTATCCACCCGACGAAGATGCCGGCGTTTAATAGAAGAAACACCATGCTACCGCTGAAATCGGCTATCCAAGTAGCAAGTCGTTGAATTGGAGAAATATGGTGCTCGAGCTCTTCATTTAAATTCCGTGACACCCGCCCTTGAAGCAGTTGGTCAGTCTCTCGCAAGCGTCGCGCCATGATTGCGAGCAGGTCGAGTGCAGCGGAGGGATTTGCCTTAAGAAAAATGACAAGGTCATCCCGGTGCAGCTCGAGTAGTGTTGCTTGCTCCACGGCGATTGCGGTTGCTGATCGAGGTCCGAGGTCAAAGAGCGAGGTCTCGCCGAAAAGCTCGGTGGGGCCAACCTCGGCAAGTAGTATTTTGTCGCCTGTGTAGTCGCGGGTTGATAGCTCTAATCTTCCGGCAAATACGACGTAGAGGGAGTCTCCTGCGTCACCTTCCGAGAAAACAGCCTGACCCGGTTCGTACGAGGTTGTTTTAAACGAGGCGGCAAGAGCAGACATCTCTTTCTCATCGAGGAGAGAGAAGAGTTTGACGGTCTTTAAAAATTCGAGGGTGTCGTGCATATGAGGATTGTAACTGTTGTTGCCACCGTGCCCTTATGAGCCGTAAAAGGTATGCAGGCTTCGAATTGATAGCCGTCTGGACTATACTTGTTCTGAACACCCCTGCGACAGACCTTTTGTATTCCTTGCAGGGAGGCAGGGGTGTTGCAAATACCCCCCCTCTTTGACACACTGAACCGCGCTAGCACTCCTTTTTACACCAGAGTACATGACTTCTCCCCGGTCTTTCAAACACCTTTCCGCTCTTGAGAAATGGTTCTTTTCCCTGGTTATTTTCCTCTCACTGGTGTCGCTGTCATCGGTGGCGCTGTTGAGCCTTCACGTGTTCAACGCAACTGCGACTATATTGGCGGCGTTTATCTCTTTCCTAATCAGCGCGGGTTTTCTCACGAGATGCACCACTGCTTCACGGTTTGGTCGGGTAGAACTGGGAGTCTTGGCGGTCGTTATTGTAGCCTTTTTGCTTCGCTCGAACGTTTCGATAATCATTTATGGTGGCCAAGACCCCGGTGTCTACACGAATGTTGCCAGTGAATTCGTCCATCATGGCTCATGGATTATAAAGGACCGCCTGCTCGATGAATTTGCGGGGCGTCCAGATCTTCGGGATTACTACATAGCCAAATCCTTTCGTAGTGCAGCCCGCGATGAGGATGGAAACTGGTATGGAAACATGCTGCCGGGTATTTACTTAAAAAACCTGGATGCAAATGAGTGGGTGGCGCAATTTTATCACGTCAATACTGTGTGGTTGGCGATTGGACAGTGGATTTTTGGAAGGGAGTGGCAGGGTCTTACCCTCGCGTTTTTGTCGTCGCTGATTCCGGTAGCAGCATACATCATAGCGACCCGAATATCGAATGCTCCCGTCGTTGGGTTGTCTACTGCCGCGTTGTTGGCAACTAATGCAGCACATTCATATGTTGGTACCTCGCCTGTATCCGAGGCTGTAGCCGGATTTTTCTTTCTCTCGGCGTTGGCGATGCTCATCGCACGCTGTCAGTTGACCTCCGTTGTTCCGTTTGCCGCTCTTTTTCTCACGCGGATTACTGGCTTTATAACAGCGCCCGTCATTCTTGTTTCGTTGGCATGGATTGTGGCCAAGCGTCGCGACGTTAAAGCAGCCTGGGCCGGTATTGGGGTTCTGGGGGCTTACGCTTCCAGTGTTCTGTGGGGGTTGCACTTTTCTGCCCCGTATTCAAAAAGTATTTATCGAGGCAAGTTGGGCATCCCACACTGGGCGCTGGACTATGCTTTTTATGTTTTCCTTGCCCTAGCTGTCGCATGGTGTGTTTTTTGTTTTGGAGCGCTGCGCTACCGAACCGGCGTAGGTCTGGTCTGCAAGTTTCTTCTGAGATACCGCTCTCATGTCACCATCGTTATACTAAGTGTCGCAATTACCATCATAGCGGTTCGGGGATACCTACTTGCATTTACTGATTACTATTCTGCTAATCGCTGGTTGGCTGTTCGATGGAATATTGCTGCGCGCGGCGTGGAGTCGCTTAGGTATCTTACCATTAACAGTCTATCATTGATGCTCTCTCCCCTAGGGCTCGTGGCGTTTCTAGTTGGTCTTGGTTATGTTGGGCGGTTGGCTTTTCAGAGGTCGGTTCTAGCGCCAGTAGCCACGTGCTCCCTAGGGTTTTTTGTTGCTCTGACGTGTAAGCAGCTCACTACGCCCTATCTCTACTATTTCGGTCGTTACTTGGTGAGCGAGTTGCTGCCACTTGCCATCGTGTGTGGAGTGCTAGTTGTGTACGCGATAGTGAAGCGCTATCACCGCGGGAGCCCTGTCTTTCTGTTCGGGTACTGTATTTCTATTTTTGCGCTGCTATATCCAAGTTTGGCCGCGCGCATGCAGCTTCGTGAAGGTCGTCAGTTCTTTGAAGCGATGTCGTGTATTGCCCAAGCAACCCCAGGTCGCAGCATCCTGCTGGTAGATAAGAAGGATTTTCCTGAAATTCCCGTGGTAACAGCACTGCGGTTCGCCTTTCAGAAATCCACCTTCTCTATCTCTGATAAAGACGCCAGTCAGCCTGGGTATCTTACTGATCTGATCTCCTTTTTCTCAACGAAGGGATACTCGGTTTATCTTTTAAGCTCTCGAGATGTGTGGCAGTCACAGTCAGGCTTCACCAAGTTATTCCGGATATCCGCCGTGATGCGAACCCTTGGTGGAAAGGGTCAGGCGCCCACTAAAGTAAATACGCTGGGTCTTCCGCTCCGCCTGTATGCCCTTGGGGTGCAATCTGATCTTCCAGAGATTTGCCGAAAGGTTCAGGGGGCTGCATGAGAAGGAGTATTCTCGTAGTTCTTGATGAGCTGTTTCCAGTTCGAGGGGCCCCTCAGGTTCGCATTCGGAACCTACTTGAGGCTCTTCCTGCGTGGGATAGAACAGCCGTAGGTGGGTTACTGGCTCGTTGTATAGCGCCAGAGGGACATGTAGTTATCGATCGACCGCCAGAAAACAAGCCGATTTCCTTTGTTCGATTCCTGATACGTCTGGGCAGGCGAGCGAGGCAACTAGCGCGAAAGATAAAGCCGAATGTTATTGTGCTGTCGGTCCCTAAATACGAAATGTTGATTTTCGCGCCAGCTCTCAGTCGGTTAACCCCCGCCTTGGTATTAGACTTTCGTGACTCCCTCGCCTTTCTTGATTATGGTGCCTATCTTTCCCACTTTTTACCAAAACTTTTGGCAAGGCCGCTTGGATCGATGATCTTGAAAGCTAATCGCTTTCTTCAAGCTCGTGCGATTGGTTCCGCGACAGTAATTACGGTGGCTAATGAGGGGATCAAGCGCTCGCTATTGCACCCTCGTGTCGTTGTCGTGCCGAATGGCGTTGATACTGAGCTTTTTGTGCCTTCAGCTAAGACATGGTTCGATGGTAAGCGTCCCCTGAGGCTCGTGTATCTCGGAAACTTTGCGGAGAAGGATCTCTTTGAATGGCTAGCTGCTTTCAAGGGGGCTTCAAATGTAGAGATTCACCTGATTGGAAACGGCCGCAATCGCAAGAAGGTTACTGAGCAGCTGGAAGGAATGCCTTTGGTTTTTCACGGAGCAGTCGCCCACGAGGAGCTTCCTGCCCTCTTAGCGAAAATGGATCTTGGCTTCATTTTCAGAAAATCCGGTGTGGACGAATCAATACCAGTATGTCTATTCGAGTATACATCGATGAATATCCCGTCCATGTGCAACCGAACCGGAATTATGGCGCAGTTTGTGGAGGAGCGCGGTATTGGTTATGTGGTGGAAGATGAGACTGATTTCCGAGACACTGTCGGTCGTATTCTCGCTAACCCGTCTGAGTTGAGCCGTTTTGAGAATCTGCATGAGGTGGCGGAACGGGAGTTCTCGCTGCAGGCGAGCCGGGAGAAGTTTCGTGCGTGCGTGGAATCGGTGTGTCCGTAAAGCACTGTTGGTGCAATGCACCAATACTGTGGTGCAATGCACCAATACTGCGAGTGCCAGAGTTAATGTGTCGCTGGCGGGTTGGCGTCATGTCTGCTTGGATGATGGTTGGGGTCGCCTGGCCTGTTAGGTGTTTCCGTAGCGCTTTGAGGCGTATTCTCGGCTGTACCAGCGGGACACACACATGATTCGAGTGGTCTGAGGGCACGCGAACTGGTTGAGAGGTGTCCGGCTCTCTGTTGTTGTACTGTTTTGCCAGGCATTATTCTTGGCTATTTGCCACGGAATCAGGCTCTGATCTATTTCAGCGCTGATGCGAGTGCGCGCAGGGGTGGTCTAAACATTCCCGGAGGCCACAATCGATTTATTCCTTTTAGTGCGTCATGATAACAGTTGCGCGCGATGCAGCATAGCTCCTGTACCTTAGTAATAAACGCGATGCGTTGGGCTTTATCCGAGCAGATAACAAATACCCGTCGTCTCATCCGTCTGCCGGTCGGTATGTGCTGTCGAAGTATGTTTTGCACTCTGAGGGCTTTCTCACCCAGAACTGATCGTTTGTTCGCCACCCGCTTGTTTCGATGCTCCTCCTCCATCTCTTTGATGCGGCCTAAAATCTTCTCGTTGATTTTCGCTATCTCGGTGGGATGGGAAATACCAAAGCACTCCATCCAGATGTTTGGATGAATCTCTAAGTTGTGAGGTCGGCCTAAAGAAGCAAGCTGCGCCGCAAAATCAAGATCGGCATGCTTTTTTAAAGAGTGCGCCGGGAGGGGAGGGATTTTTGAAAATGGTACCCACACTGCTCTGACCGTTGAGGAGACCTCTAATGTATTCTGCTCTGCAGAGCTGGTGGTAGTTTGGAAGACGTCCCACGAAGAAGAGCCCGGATACTCGGATATGGAATCAACTAGGTCGGCTCTGGACGGATTTGCATAGAGGTACGCCACCTGTTGTATGGCGGCCGGCAAGTCTAACACTGGCGCCACGACAGGCCTACGTTCCCACAGGCGTAGGTGCGGGAGACCCAACAGAGATTTAAGGGAGTCTGTGATCTTCTTTTCAATCTCTGCGTAGAAATTTTTGGCTTGGTCTGAATCTTTGAAGATAGCCAAAATATGAGCATGGTTGCCCATCCATATGAAGTGGCATAGGACTAC
>JBIIHY010000312.1:0-4161 GCA_044235305.1 Bdellovibrionota bacterium | reverse complement strand
AATAGGCAATAATCCGCAGGTCATCACAAAAAAGCCCCGAAGAAGTGGCTCTGCCGAAGCTCCAACCACTTTCCTTGCGACGAACTCCGAGGCAACCATTTGCAAACCACGAGTAAGTCCACCCTTCTCTTGAAAACCATTCTTCAAGCGAGCACCCACCTGAGCTACCCGATGAGTAACGGACCATGCTTTCTGGTCGCTTATCGAGCACCCAACGATTAAGACCAAACCAACGTGCGTAGCCGCCACCTTTATTGTGTGGACACCAACGCGCCGAATCTGGAACCACCTGCCAGTGATACCGAACGAATGCACCATCGTCGTTAGTTTGCAGACCAACGACAATCTGAGCGTGCATCGCAAGACGTGTCGAAGCTGTTTGCAAAGCATGCGGCGCTCCAGCGACCCCCAGAAAAACTGCCCCGTCAGTATCATCCCGCAGAGCAGCCTGCGAAAGGGTTACTGCTTCCTCGTTGCGACTGTAATGGCACGCTAAATATGTAGCCTTTGAATCAAGTTCACGCTGTGACACAGCCGAGAGATACTGCACAGAATGGTCATGCACCTTAGAGCTGCGTCGACCAACAGTTAAAACAACCCGTACACCATCGTGAAGATCGAGCTGTGAGCGAAACGCTCTATCGCCAAGCTCTGCGACAACATCGATACACATCGCCCCGCACAGATAACTGCGGAACTCACGATACCCCTTTAACCGCAACCAGCGGTCAGAGGTAACAAGGCCAGTTACTCCCTCCGGAGCAGTCAACTCAATGCACCGACGAGCGACAGCAGCACAGAGATCAAGAGCGCTCTCTGGGTACTCCTTCGTCAGCAGATCTCGCATCTGCTGAGTCAATTTCCTACGACCGAGGTAAGGGGGATTTGCGATAACACAGTCGTAATGTCGTGCGAGTCCAGCCACAGCACCGCTTGCATCCAGCACACCTATGGCTTTCTCAAGTACGAAAACATTTTGATTAAGCGCTGCTACCACCTGAAACGCAGCCTCTGGAGCAGCGCGCAAACTCTCCAGCAAAATCACCGCTCGACTGAGATAAACCGCCTCGGGGTCAATATCACATCCATAGAGACGCGTTACTATCTGCTCAACGGCGCTGGGATTCCCCACTTCTCTGAAGAGCAACCGAAAGACGCGGGCAAGGAGGTGACCAGCCCCGCAGGCGGGATCCATAACAGTGTAAGAAGACTTCTTTTCATCAAGGAGTGCATGACACCGTTCAGCAAGGAAGTCTGCCATGTACTCTTCGGTAAATATCTGAGTAGCTGCAACTATTGATAGCCGCTCCGCCTGCTGCTCTCCTTTATAACTAACACCCCACGTCGTCGCATCACGATCAACCTCATTCCATATCTGATAGCTCCATCCGATCAGAGTGGGAGCAGCTGCGAGCGCATCGAGCTCGTCTGCTGAGAGAGCGAGTGCGTCACCAGCTTCAGTACTCCATGAGACTGCCTCATCAAGAGCTGTCATCTGTGATGTCAGATGGGATATCTCAACATGCGCGCTGTAGCGCTTCAAAACGGCGCACACCAAGCCCTGCAGGAAATGCGCCCGAGCCCTCCGCTCGTTTCCGCAGTACTCGCCCAGGAAGCGCTCCCGAAATCTGCGCACCTGCGCGCACCATGCTCCAAACTCAAACATACCCGGCTCTTTATTCTTTTTTAGTAGCGGCCACAATTCTGCTCGCGCCTACTAGCTGTCGGGACTTTCATACTACGAACCATAACGTGCTGTTTTGACTCAGCTAAGCTATTCGATAACGCATAAGGTATCGAATTTACCGGGAAAACGATACACCCACCCCTCATGCCACTGGCTACTCGCGATACCAGGGCCTTGCATGCCAACCCCTTTAAATGACGACGACCCGCCGTGTTTGACTCTCCCAGCTGCGGTTGATACATTGGAGTGAGTGTCGAATATCCAAGGGATCTATGGCGCTTAGACGCAAGACCTCGCTCAAGCGAGTGACTGATTCAGAAGACGAAAGGTCCGCAAGCGACCCGCAGAGTTCGGCTCCTCAAAAATCTGCCAGAGAGCTCAAACTAACCCCGAAACTAATCGCGAAAACCTCAATCACACCGCCAGCTGTTACACCTGAGATTATTGACCCAGTCTTAGCCGGATTCCTTGAGCTCAATTCGGAGCCTATGGGGCAGCTGCCTGCTCAGGAGAACTCACCGGAAGAGACCACCGCACGTGTTGAAAGTGCCATAGAGAAACTAGGTGACCTTGAAGCAGCCGTAATAGCAGCGCTGTTTCCCACCGATGGTTCAGCTCCAGCATCGTTTGAAGAGATCTCCAAGAAGCTTGGCCTTACATTGCAAGAGGTGCAGAGCTTAGCCGATAACGGATTGAGGGGCCTGAGGGGCACGAAGGCACGCGCTCCACGCATCAGCACTGTGTGGAACTAACGCAGTTATTGCGCCTGTACCTATGACAGCTGACATTCAAGAGCTTTTTCGCTACGGGTCTTGTCTGGTTGATAACGAGCAACTCCACGAAGCTACGCAGGTATTCTCAGATATAACGAAGCGTTTGCCTGACAACCCTGACCTGTGGGCACTACTCGCGCGAATCCACTTGAGACGCTGCGACCTGAACGCCCATGATGTCGCTATTGCTCGCGCGATTCAGCTAGCTCCCGAACGCGGCATGTTTCGCTTACGAGCAGCACTGGCATGCCCTCCCCTGGTACGATCAACAGATGAAATTGAGCAGGTACGCGCTCGCTGTATTGAGCACCTTTCAAATCTTGAAGAGACTCCACTTATCATCGAGAACATAGAGCGCGACATTCCAACGCTCACGTACTACCTCGCATATCACGGCAAAGATGACCGCGAGATACAGCAGCGCCTATGCCGTGTCATGCGTCGTATGGCTCCGTATCTTACCTTTACAGCGGATCACATCCGCGAGCCAGCTAGCATAAGCGCTGGAGTATCGCCCCCCTTGAGACTAGGTATCTACTCGCCACACATGCGCGACCACACCATCGGCCTCCTCTTTGGAGAGCTTATCCATCTTCTCGATCGCTCAAAGTTTACGCCGATACTTTTTCTCACTGCTGAAGACTCCGACGTCTACTCTTCCGTGATTGCTCAGACCGCTTCGAAGGTAGTCACTATTCCGCGCTCTCGAGCGGGTGCGATTCCTCTCATCGCTAATGAACGACTCGACATCATGCTTTATCCCGACATCGGGATGGACATTTTCTCGACCTGGCTTGCAACCGCGCGGCTGGCGCGCCTCCAAGCAACCACGTGGGGACACCCCAACACAACTGGGCTCGATACAATTGATGCTTTCTTCTCAATAACGGATCTTGAACCTAACCTCAGTGATCCTCCTTACACGGAGCAGCTCTACACACAAACTCACCCCAATATATACTATCGCCTAAATCGCCTATCACATCAGCCCGACAGAGCTGATCTTTCGCTCCCACCGGGACGGCTCTACGGTTGCCCACAAGCGCTTTTCAAGTTTCATCCCGATTTCGATCGGATACTCACTGGAATTCTAGAGCGAGATCCCGAAGGAACCCTTGTGCTATACGCCGGCAAGGTCCCAGCGTGGCAAGATACCCTTTTATCGCGGCTTGAAGGTCGGATGAGCGGAATTTCTCGACGTATACACTGGATACCCAACGTCACCAGAGAGAGGTATATCGCGACACTAGCAACACTCTCTGTCATGCTTGATCCATTCCCCTTCGGTGGCGGCAACACCACCTTAGAGGCACTCGCTGTTGGGACTCCCGTAGTTACCCTTCCGCCCCAGTTTGCTCGCGGCCGACTCGCGTATGCATTTCTTTCACAAAGCAAGCTGCTAGACGGCCTCGCTCGCTCAGAGGACGACTACCTCGCTAAAGCTATCCATTTCGCCCACAACGACTCGCCCGAACGGCGTGCACACATCAGAGACTGCTCAAATATCCTCTTTGAGAACACTCGCGGGATTAGAGAATGGGAGGAGAATCTAATTCGGGCGTGGAGGGAACGGTCATAAGCGCTCACACCGGATCAATCAACCACCACAGTCGTCCGAGCTCAACTCACCAGCCCGCCGCATAAACTCATCGCGCGTAATGAACACCACGTGTGCCATCTCCGTTTCCCCACTCGCAAAAA
>JBIIHY010000311.1:0-4167 GCA_044235305.1 Bdellovibrionota bacterium | reverse complement strand
TAATACTAATCTTATGGTCGAAATGTCGCTACCCGAAGCTCAACTTTTTAGGATGCTGGTGTCCTTTTTCGGACAGGAGCGGGTGCTTTGGGGGATGAGCATCAAGTCGGTGTGTGGAGGTTCTTATCCGGTAGTAAAAGGTGGTGAGCTGGATGTTGTTGCCTGGGCCGATGGGGATTCGTGTCTGTTTACCGTGGTCAACGACAACGATGAGCCAAAGATGGTGATAGAGTTTGCCCCGGACTTCTCACGTTACATAGAGGTTGACCGGCTCGACCGGCAGCGCTTATTGCCACAGATGCTGCACGAGTGTGGCGTTCAGTATATCACCCTCACCGCCGCCGAACTGGGGGAGATGGTGGACCCGTCGAGTAGTTTAGACCTTGTAAGCTTTTTGAAGGCTAAATTCGGGGTCGAAGACGCTGATGGGGATGCCTGCGAGGAGCTGTAGCGCTTTTTTAGTGCCTTCCGCGGCCCTAAGCCCTTGCAGTTCGTTGCCACCTTTGGGATGTATCTATCCCAGATGGCTTATACCCTCACTCTCAAACGTGTAATCACCGCTCTTGGCATCCTCATCATCCTCGAGGTTGGGATTGTGTGGTTATTAGGTGGTACTGCTGATGTATTTTCCTTGGCGCAGCTTGTATGTCTTCCTGTGGTAGTATTTTTACTCGGCAGGATCCCGCTTTTTGGCACTCGAATTCCTCCCGCACTCCTGCTGCTTGTATGTGGGTTCGCAGTGGCGGGTGCGGCCATCCGGCGCGGGGTTCAGCATGTTGGTAAAGAGGTCTTTGTGATGGCCCGCTTCGATGGAGATAGGCTGGGTGGGGAGACCTCCGTGATACGTGACCAAATTCGGGTTCTTGATGGCGTGAGGAAGTCAAACTTGGTTGGCGCTCTAGAGCACAGCATCGGTTCACGCCAGGAGGCTGAAGCACTAGTTGCAGCAGAGCCCCACCGAGCGGGCGTGCTCTACGGTTCAGAGCGTGCTCTTAAAGTTGTGTTGAGGCAGGGTGAGGCTTTCAGTTTGAAGCGCTCTGCTGATTCACCAGCCGCCGCGCGTGTTTTGAGCGACTTCAATCTTCCGGATTTGCAGATAGTGACAACCGTGCCTACGGTTGGTGTCTCACATGTAGCACAGCCGGGGCCGATTGAGTACTTGGGCAGGTTAGCAGTGATCTGGGGAAGGGGATCTAGTGCGCTGGTTGCTCGGGATGACGATTTTCAGCTTGAGTCGCAACTAGCCCGGCTCAACTCGATTAGAGCGTTCTGGTCATCACCGGAACCAGTTGTTTATGGTCGCTGGATGTTGGGTACGTACTACTTGGCGCAAGCTTTGCGGGGCTCCACTGTCAGCACTGGATTGGTACGGTGTAGTAACTCCCAGCTAGTGAATGCATATTCACGCCTTGAGATGGGCGAGGCCGGAGCATTAAAAGCGGCGATTCTAAACAATCTAGTGGTGAGTGAGTTGGTTGGGTACGAGGGGGCAATGAGTCGCAAGCAGCTGCTGAGGGAGTCTTCGCGGCGCTTGCATCGTATTTTTAGTGAAGCGGTATTTTCCGATTCTGCACCATTTATCGCCAAGGCTATTGAGAGTAATATACAGTCTATAAATATGGCATTACGTGAAGGACCAGATGAGCAATAGTACGGCCCCGAGTAAACCGCTTGTGCAAGCTCTCGAAGATACCAATTTTCCCTGGTTGGGAGAGCGATATGCTGGAAAGGTTCGTGATAGCTACTCACGCGATGGAAGGAGGTTCCTGATAGCAACTGATAGGTTGAGCGCTTTCGATAGAATCATCACAACAGTTCCTCTCAAGGGACAGGTGCTGACACAGCTTGCAAAGTTCTGGTTTGATCGCTTCGCTGGCACGGTAAGACACCATGTGCTGGCAGTTCCTGACCCGTGCGTGATGGTTGCTAGGGAGGTTTCAATCGTGCCGGTAGAGGTTGTGGTGCGTGGATTTCTGGCTGGTAGCGCGTGGCGAGACTATTCTGCCGGACGCCCTGTAAGTGGCGTTCGATTGCCCGAGGGACTCAGGGAGTTTGATGAACTCTCTGAGCCGATCATAACTCCATCAACTAAGGAGCCTCTTGGTAACCACGATATTCCGATTGCTGAAACGGAGATTATATCGCGCGGTTTAGCGAGTGCGTCAGTGTGGGAGCAGATCCGCTCTACCGCGCTTGAATTATTCACAACAGCATCCAAGGAGCTTCGTGCACGAGGACTTTTGTTCGTTGATACGAAGTATGAGTTTGGACTCCTCGATGGGCAGGTGATCCTTGCAGATGAGATCCATACCTTGGATTCATCGCGCTTCTGGGTCAGTAGCTCGTATGAAGAGAGTCGCTCATCGAAACGAGCACCTGAGATGCTTGATAAAGAGCCTATCCGTCGTTGGTTGATGGAGCGCGGCTTTAGGGGGGATGGAGAGCTACCGGTGATAGATGACCACTACCGCGCTGAACTAATGGGTCACTATACGCGTAGCTTTGAACGTATAACCGGAACGCCGTTTTGTGGCGATCTGGGTGATCCGACTGCTAGAATTGAGAATAATCTAAAGCGGTTTATAGCTCAGCAATAGCCATTTTTGCCCTAATATATTGAATTTATAGGCAATAGCTTAGTAGTGCCGATGTTGGATGCTTGCTCCGTGGTAAGGTAGGCCTAACCTCGTACTTTAATTTCTCGCTGTTTTAGTCGATCTCACAGAGCAAGGTTCGTTCGTCCAATTTTGAGAGAAACATGAAAGCGATACTGTGGGCTGCATTAGCCGTACTAATAGGGTCATACATCTGCCTTGCGATTGCGGACCCCGATCTGTGGTGGCACATCACGGTTGGTAACTGGATTATTGCCCACCGTGAGATACCTCGTATCGACCTGTGGAACATGTTTAGCGATGGTAGTACCTGGAGAGCTTACTCGTGGAGTGTTGAAGTGCTCTTCTCCCTCGTGCATTCATGGGGAGGAGTTGATGGATTGCTGTTTCTCCAGCTTGCGTTTGCAATCCTCTTAGCGCTCGCCTTACAAGGAGTTTTTACCTTCTTGGCTCGTGATGCTTTTGTTGGCGCGTTGCTGGGTGTCTATTCAACTGTTGCTTGTTTCAATCACTTTACGCTCCGCCCGCAGGTGATTGTGTGGATACTCTTCGCGTTAGCTATTGCGGTGGTTGATGATGGGCGCGCGCAGAAGTTGTCCCGTCGGCAACTCATAGCTCTTGTGTTGCTTGGGGCAGCGTGGGCGAATAGTCATCTGACCTCAGTACTCGGGCTGGTAGCGATCTTTCTGTGGTCTATTCAATCATCGGTCAATACTCAGGTTGTGTATAAGCGTGCACTCTTATCGAGCTTTGCGTTCTTCATCGGAACGCTTTTTACTCCCTACTATGGTGGGGAATGGATAACGTTCTTTTCCAAGGGTGATCATCCGCTTAAGTTTCAGCGTATCGCTGAATTTCAACCCTCGACGATTCTGCAGTATTCCACCGTTTTTATCTTGCTCTATGTGGTGCTTGTAGTAGTTGCAGCTTTTCAATCTCGGATAGTGCCTACCCTTGCGCGTGCAGCGTTAGCTGGGGGTATGACCCTTGCTGGATTGACAGCCGTGAAATTTCTTCCTTTTGCGGCTATCTCGCTGGGTTCGCTGTTGGCGGTGTGGTGGCGGCAGAGTGGCGCCAGTGGTAGTGCAGGGCTACGTAGTAATCTCTCAGAAGGTTTGTGGCAGGCCAAGCAAAGTTTTGAAAGACTTACTCCTGCAACAGTCGGTGCGATAGCGTTCTTTGTGCTGTGCGTAGCTTCAGCCAACATAGCAGCGCTTCTCCGCCACCCACTCGATCCGCAGTCAGTGCCCAAGAGTAGCGTTGATTTTATCGAGCAGCACAAACTGCAACATCCAGTGCTCAATGAATTTGGCACGGGTGGATATCTGATGTATCGGTTCAGTCGCGCTGATGGCACCCCGATTCATAAGGTGCCTATTGATGGACGCACTAATGTGAACTCTCCTGAAGTATGGGAGATGTATCAAGCCAGCTTACGTGGCGCTTCAAACTGGGAAGATTATATAGAGAAAGTTAATCCCAAGACGATTCTGTGGCGCAGGGGTTCTGCCTTTACTTCACTGCTTGTTCTGTCACCCGAGTGGTGTCGAGT
>JBIIHY010000426.1:0-4172 GCA_044235305.1 Bdellovibrionota bacterium | reverse complement strand
CATAACGACAGGTCTGTGCCGGCGTCCTCGCTCGGCACCAGGCATTTGTTATGCCCGTTCGCAACTTATCACATATGTTTTCGATAAATAGGAGTGATTGCATATATTGAGGCACGAGATGGAAGAGGGAATGAATCGTCGATTGGTCGAGCAAAGCATCTACCTGATTAGAAAACACAAGGTGATGCTCGATGAGGACCTTGCGCAGTTGTATGGCACCGAAACCGGCGCACTCGTCCGCGCGGTTCAGAGAAACCGCGAACGCTTTCCGCTGGACTTTATGTTTCAGTTGTCAGAACAGGAGGTTAGCGCTTTGAGATGCCAAATTGGCATCTCAAAATCTGGTCGAGGCGGTCGAAGATACCTACCGTATGTATTCACAGAGCAAGGAATCACTATGTTGTCTGGCGTTTTGAACAGTCCCAGGGCGATAGCAGTAAATATCGAAATCATGCGGGCTTTCGTACGGCTTCGCTCTTTAATCGAATCCCATGCGGAGCTTGCGGAGAAATTGAACCACCTTGAAAGGCGCTACGACCATCAGTTCAGGGTAGTCTTTGACGCAATCCGGGAAATCATGCAGGATCCCCACAGTCAGATCCACGGGTGGCAGTAGACCCTGGGATTCATTCCAGAAATAGCTGGTTTAGATGGGCAGAGTCTAAAGTAGGCAACCCCCAGAAATCCTTGACTATAAAGCTTTATTGACTAAGAGTCGGGATTCCATAATCCCGAACAGCCACCCAAAAAGAGAAGGATTGGGTTCGGAAATGATAAAGAGGAGTAACGTTTTTGAGATTATGGCACCTCGGGGCTAAAGTTCAGCGCTGACTGGTCATGCCTGGGGTCGTGAAGCCTGGGGTACGTTCTCTTTGTTATCCGAGCATTCGGTCAATGAGATTTATTGCTTGATCGATATCTTCACCTTCGTCGGCAGTAAGGTCACTTCTGCAAAGCGCTCGCGTATCACTCAACGCTTTTCTTGAAAGCTCGTATCCATCCGTAAGTCCGTTCACTGCGAATAAGGCCGGAAGAAATCGGAACAAACATTGTAGCGCTCGTCGCTCACAGAATCGTTCAGCCAACGAAGAGAGCAATTTGTTTAATTCGTCTGACATATTCGCATAACGGTTATATGTGCGGCGCATCCTCGCGTCCATACCATTTCATTGTTATGCGCCGATCTCAAATAGCCAGCTGGGATACAAAGCCTGGGCACGTTGCCGAAACTCACTTTCACCGAGCGATATGTCCGTGTCGGTAATCGGAATTCCCAAGAGCCATCGCACCTCTCGACCGGCCGTCAATGTGTAAGCAAATGAAGATGGCGCGTAAGCCATATGCCGATACGTGCTTTTAGCATTAAGTCTGACCGTGTCCTCGCAAACCAGTGGCCAAGATTCCGCCGAACGCTCCTCGAGCCAGAATAGTGAGCTCGCGATAGCATTGGGCAACCAAGGTAAAGATCCCAATACAGCGAACTCACAGCTGCCGACAGGGAGCCGTAAAGTTCGATCACATACTCCTATGGTAGAGTAAAAGGTCGAACTTCCCGATTCGAATGCCCCAATCGCAACGGTTCGTGTCCCGCTATCATCATGATAAGCGGTGACGATGGGAGAACCCTGAAATCTTCCTTTAAGGAACCTCGCAAGTTCCTTGTGATGCTCCGGTATCGCCATCATCCCTCCCCTAGCGCATAACGGTTCGATGACCCGCGCGGCTTCCGCGTCGGCTCGATCGGATTGTTATACGCCGATCGTCAGAGATAATCGAAATACCGAATCCACCATGAAATATGACCCGCGAGCGTTTCGTTCTTTCCGAAATAGATCTCTTGTAACTCCTCCGGCTCGACGTATTTGAAGCCGGCCTCTGACAGCAAAGCTTTCACCTGTGCCATGCCCTCGTCTGCAACCGGAGCCGCGATACTGTCCGGATGCCGCAGGTCGGTGCAAAGAGAGCCAAAAGAAGAAAAACGGATACCAAAGATCGCCCGAAAACTGCGTGGAGCAAACTCTTCGTACCGCACCAAGTCAGCGAAGAAAGAAGCATCCTGCGCAGAGCAGTCCAACTCCAAAGCGAATCTTAGCACCGCCTCCAATCGCGGTTTCAACTTTCCGACGCGCTCGCATTCACGATCCCAGCAGAACCCTGGCGGCGATTCACACCCTGTCGAATCGTCCGCGTCGAGTAGTATTTGAAGGAGCTTCGGGTCCATAACTCTCAGCGTATAACGTTTAATTACATCTCGTCACGACCAGTCTTAGATGTCGAGCTAGCAACATTTCCGGGTGGGCGTGACTGAGATGGTAATTCTTGTTCTCCCTGTACTACTGAGGGGGCGTCGGCAAACATCTTATTCCAGGCGATGTGCCAGCTGACGAAAGCAATAGCTAATCCGAAAATAGAAGCCGACAGTACAATTTGCCATCTCGGCAACTGGCGGAGCCGCATCCAAATCAAGGCAGAGGTTATAGTTAGGGCAAGCCCAATCCAAACCGGAATCGCCCCTTGGGCAAAATCCAGATTCACTTGATTCATGAAATAGCCGTGAGATATTGATCCATCACTCTCCCTCCATGAGTGGGGCGCACCGATAGGAGTAATCAAACGTCCTCCAACGGTAAAACCAACCGCAGCAGCTACAATTGAAATTAGAATATAAGCACCAAATCTTTTCATATTCGAAGCAGGGATAACGTCTGCATTTTACCGGAACGGGCGCGCATACTCAATTCGATTTATCGTCGGCTCTCGTCGCGCCCGTTCTCGGCAACAATGCCTTGTTATCCCGCGGCGCTAATCGCCTATAGTTAAATCAAACGGCACATACTTCCTAAACTCAACGCCATAATCTGAGGCACATTCATCAGCAGTCCCAGAGTAAAAAACTGTAAAACTGCCCTCGCTACTAGCCTCTCCGAGTAGAACCATGGGGCTTACCAACGCCCCTGCATTTTCGATGTCAGCCCTAGCATTTTCAAGCAAGTACGCACGAGCTGCGGAATCGATCGCGCCAATCTGATCGTATACCGCCCGAATAGTGACCGATGCTACTTTTTCGTTTATTTCAGACCCGAGGATCTCAAAGTCAACGGCGCCGATAGACGAGGCAACTTGGTGGCAAGCCCAATAATCACCTCGTAGCTCAAATTTTCCGACTCCTGGAATCTCAAAGTTTTGCATTTTAAATTAGCGGGATAATGTTCATTAATGCGGTCAGCGCCGCTCAATTAACTCTGCTTAGTTTACGCTCGAAGTGGTCAATACTCAACAAAACAGTGCGGTGCTGATCCGTATCTAATTTGTGTTATCCGGCGGTATTCTTTGAACTATTTCTTACGACAACCTGCGGTAGTTCGAGTTCGGTTTGAACTCTCGCGTAAGCAACCCCATAGCATCGACTTTGAATGCACCAAAAATCCTTTCCGGCGCAACCTCTTTGGTGGGATCATTTACACCATCGATCAGGTAGACCCACCCGTTGGGATTCGCTTTGGCCTCAGCAATCATGCCGTCGGAGAACTTATACGTGCTTGGATCGAAATCTCCTCCCCGCACTTTCGCCAACCCAAGAATTTTCAAAAGAGAACGAAACATATGAATGGAGCCGGATAATGTTGACTTAATGCAGGCGGGAAGTACACTTTGCATTTAACACAAAACGTAGTCCGCTCTGCATCTAAGGTTTGGTTAGGCCTGCTATTTTTCATTCCCTGCTTGAAATTGTTCATACGCAGCCGCCTCCAGATCTCCCGGGCCCGAAATCTTCGAGCCGCTCTCGTCGTGAATTATGTAATCCTGTTGGGTTCCACCAATACTCGCCGCCCCGTCTAGACCGAGAAGAAGGGTGTACATAGTGTCACGCACAACCGTCTTGACAATCTCATGCACTGTCGAGAGTTGATCACCGGAAAGCTTAAGTGTTTCAATTCGGCTAGCAACCTCTGATTCACTAAGAAAGCAAGCTACCAAAGTGTCACTCTCTCGGTGCCACAAAGCTACAAATTCATTCGCATTCATATAACTGGCCTAATGTTAGCTTTCACCCGTTCCGAGTCACCAGACAACAGCGATCCAGCACGACAGCAGAATCGGGTGCAACTTGTTGTTCGAGGACGGGCACTTCTGAGAATTATGCTGCCACTGGGGGGCTTAAGCAAGCGAGA
>JBIIHY010000310.1:0-4177 GCA_044235305.1 Bdellovibrionota bacterium | reverse complement strand
ACGTCCGGTTTTTCCCCGCACCAAAAATCGAATATCAACCCAACCTCCACTTTCTCGCTACGGGTAGGTTTTGCCGCGCTTCCCTAAGGAAGCGCCCCAAAAACCACCCCTATTCGAAGCCTCGCTGAGTTACGATTAGAAATACTCCCGCAAAAATGACACCTCATGCTCAGTGAGCGGCGTATCTCCGGTATACATAGCTATTGACGGGAGATGAAACTGAACGTGTTCGGCGGCTCGTTGAAATCCCAATCGCTCGTACATGGTTGGTGAGACTTCGGAGTAGAGCATAAACCGTGTTGAGGGGTCGCTACTTCTTAAAAGCTCCATAACTGCCCGCGTGAGCATTGAGGCATAACCTTTCTTCCGGTGAGTCGGATTTATAGAGATAGAGGCGAGGCCAATAATACCTCTGGCGAAACGTATCGTATTGAGGTTGCCAATAGGCTCGCCGTCTAGTGACTCTATCAGGAAGCGAGTCCCTCTTAGATGGTTTTGATCGTGAGAATACGAGGCGATGAAATCTGCTACTGACTTCCCTTCGCCCCATGCATCGTGACCAAACGCAAGAAATGTTGCTGCATCTTCGGGCATCAACACACGGACACGGGCTACCTCTGTGAATCGATTTTGTCCAGGAGAGACCTCTTCATAAAACATCTCTTGCGGGCGGGCCCATACAGGGGCCATCTCGTTATCGTAAAGAGTTCGGTATATTACCAAAGGGTCGCAGCTTTCAGAGTGAAGGGCTACCCCAAGCTTTAAATACAGCAACCCTCGTGTATGTTTGTAGATGGTCCACATTGGTACAGTCTGCCAAGGGGTGGTGCTTCTGTACAATCCCGAAACCCTGTTTAGGTTTGGGGGTGCTCAAAATAATCTCCGCAACTCCGCCAAAATATCGTATAATCAAACAACGGGAAGTTTGTTTTTTAAATATACTTAGTCGGGTCGTATCCGTAGTCGTTCAACCAATACCCTAGGCTTTTCGCCGTGGGGCTTTAACAGGAGGTTGCTTTAATGGAACGGAGTGAGAGGGAGTTAATTAACAAGGCTCTAGAGACTAACTTTGAAGTTAGAAAGCTGTACGACCAACACAAAAAATTCGAAGAGAGACTTAAGAAGTTAGCTTGCCAGCCCTACCTCACATCTTCAGAGCAACAAGAGGAGCGGAAGATTAAGATGCTCAAGCTCCAAGGGGTCGAGAAGATGGTGCGGCTTGCTACTGCAGAGGTAGGAAGCGACGGTAGCCATCTGGCGCGGGCAGGGTAGGGTAGGGAAGAGAAGCCGCTGCTGTAAAAAGCGAAATGGGACCCCTTCGTTAAAAGGGGTCCCATCTCTAAAAGCCGTCTCAGATTAAGAGAGAAGGCAGACGACAAGACTTTTCTATGGCGCTTGTCTCTATGCAGCTCTGCGGCGAGTACGAATCTTCGTCTTCGCGTTCAAGATTGCATAGCGCGTTTTCTCAGGGTCGAATCCAAAGTAGCGACAGATAGAGTTGAAAGAGAGAACGTACTCTTCGTCATCATCCGTCAGATACGCGATGGCTTCTTCCCGTAGCTCGGGGCCAGCATTGAGGTCCTCAATAGTGCGAAGAATCATCGCACGCATCAATTCACTCACTGCCGTGTATCCCTTCCCCTCGAGATACGCGATGTCCATTTCAGGTAATCGGTCAGAACTGCTCACCGTAGACTCCGTGTTATTATAAGTCACGTTCCTCCTTTTAGAGTTCCCTTAGAGCGCCTCAGTGCAATTTTTCTGAAACCAGAAAGCGTGCAGAGAAAGGGCGTCTTTGAGTGCTCCCAAAACCTGTGAGCAACCATAATCAACCTAGTCATTAACGCGATTTTTGGCCGCGCCGACGACGTTTCAAGAGGAGTTATGCGAGCATTAGCGAAAGAGTGCTTTAGTAGTTGAAAAAAGCCGATAAATCGACGCAGGTGTGGATTGGGGTGTCGTTTTTGGATCGTTTCGTCTCGTACTTGTAGGCGGGGGTAGCCTGGGTAATTCAATGCGATGCCAAAAACGCGACAGCTCCCTATCAGGTCGAGTAGCCACGGTAGGGCTACCGCAACCTCTCCAGCGCAAAATCTATCACGGCGTGAAGAGCATCGGCGTACACCGTTGAAGGCTGCTCAGATTGTGATGCTGCCAGGGCGAGAAGAAGTTCCTCGCGGGCAGATTCCGCATAATCTACTGCTAGCCGTTTGGCTTCAGCGATGATGGCACTTGTTTGAAGGAAGCTTAGCGCGCTTGCAGCAAATGAGCGTTCGTCTTCTGACGAACTCGGAGGAGTAAGTAGACGTTGCGCTGCTGCATCTCCGCTCTCTAGCCACAAGACATTCACCAGAGATGGTTTGCGTTCAATGATGTCTAAGCCCGGTCGCTTACCAAGAGTCGCTTCGTCAGAGGTTACATCGAGGATATCATCAATAATTTGAAATGCCACACCAAGCGCCTGACCAAACGCGGCCAGGTGTTCGCACACCTGCTGTGGTTGTCCGGCTATGTGTGCAGCGCAAAATGCTGAGAGCCGGAACAGCGCGGCCGTTTTCCTGTTTGCTATGGTGAGACTCGTTGCAACCGAGTGCTTCTCGGTGTGTAGTGGTGTTTCAAGCGCCTCGCCCTCAACCAGTTCAATGCATGCCTGCTCGGTGGCTGTGATGATCGTGTCATCAAGCTTTGCGCACAGACCAAAGGCGCGTGTTAAGAGAAAATCGCCTGAGAGGAGTGTCGCAGGAGTTCCAAACTTTGCATAAGGCGATTGTTGGTGTCTGCGTACTGGGGAATCATCGATGATGTCGTCGTGCAGCAATGTTGCCATGTGGATCAATTCGATTCCGGCTGACACGTTAAGAACATCTTCATTTATAGGATTAATTCCGAGCGCTTTTGCAGCGAGCAGTGTAAGGGCTGGACGAATCCGTTTGCCTCCCAGTCTCAGGAGGTAATCAGGAACCTCTCGCATAAGGGCAACATCCGAGCGGAATGTGTCCCTGATTCTTTGCTCAACTGTTTTAAGCTCTGGGATTAGTGATAATGCGTTCGCAAAGCGCTCGTGAATCGATTCTTGAGGTGCGGATGAGGCGGCTGACACGCTAGAGGTAACTTTTCAGAGCCGATGTTTTCAGCTCTGGTTGTTAAAAACTGGAATGTCCCCAACGGGATTCGAACCCGTGTCTTCACCGTGAAAGGGTGACGTCCTAGGCCAGGCTAGACGATAGGGACCTATCACAACCGGACAATCCCATAGGATAGCCCAGACAGCCTGTAAAAGGTATAGAAATCGGAGGGTTTGGTCAATCCCGCGGCTGTTTTTAGTTTGAAGCTGCTGCCTTTGCGGCCAGTTTTGGCGCTTTGTGACTAATCGTGTACCTTATGCCGCATGCTAACCCCCAGTCTAGCTTACAGTGCCCTTCAGGAGCTCGCCCGTGATGTTGGGCTCGTTGTGGTGGCTGTCAGTGATACAGCGGCCCTGGAGGCCGATAGGGGCTTCCTCCAGAGCTGGCAGGAGCAGGGGTGTGCCGCTGAGCTGCACTACATGCAGCGTGAAGCGGACCTACTTGCTAGTCCCTTACGGCTACTCTCTTCCGCGCGTAGCATCGTAGTTTTCGGAGTGCCCTACGACGCCGTAAAAACTGGAGCGCTTGGCCCAGACGAGGGGCGCGTAGCCCGTTATGCGTGGGGTCGAGACTACCACAAGGTGCTGCGCAAACGGCTTGAGGCCTTCGTTAAGGGTGTTGAGGCGCACCTTGGAAGGACAGTTGAGCACCGTCTCTTCTCTGATTCAGTGCCGCTTCTTGAGCGTGCACTGGCGCGCAAGAGCGGGATGGGATTTATCGGAAAGAATACGATGCTGATTGCCCCCCGAATCGGGAGTTTCCTCTTTCTTGCAGAGGTGTTGTGGGCTCTTGATGTTGAGGTGCCAGCGCTCAATCAGCCGCAAGCGAGCAGCGCCGGGTGCGGCTCGTGTTCGCGCTGTCTTGATGACTGTCCTACGGGCGCCTTCGTTTCAGAACGCGTTCTTGATGCTAGCCGCTGTATCTCGTATCTCACTATTGAGAAGCGTGGCGCGCTCACGCAGCAGGAGCGGGAGTGGCTCGGTGATTGGGTCTTTGGGTGTGATCGCTGTCAGGAAGTATGCCCGCACAATTTTGTGACCCTTAAGCGGGGC
>JBIIHY010000309.1:0-4181 GCA_044235305.1 Bdellovibrionota bacterium | reverse complement strand
GAACCTCGATTGCTGTGCCTGGTTTGATGGTAGCAACGAAGTTGCGCAATTGATTTACGTTCTTAATCTTCTCTTTGCCGAGCTGGATGATGATGTCTCCCTGCTGCAGGCCGGCCTTTTTGGAAGGTCCATCAGCGTCTACCTGTCCAACAAGGGCTCCTTCTGTTGACGAGAAGTCAAATGATCGAGCTAGATCTTCTGATAGATTCTGAATTCCTACACCGAGCCATCCGCGGGTCACTTTGCCCTTTGAGATCAGGCTATCCATGACCTGCTTGGCCATGTTGACTGGGATGGCGAAACCGATACCCATGTAACCGCCAGACTTTGAAACGATCGCGGTATTGATGCCAACCACCTCGCCTTTCAGGTTTACGAGCGGCCCGCCGCTGTTACCTGGATTGATTGCGGCATCGGTTTGAATGAAGTCCTCATATTGAAGCCCACCCGATATTGCGCGACCTTTTGCTGATACTATGCCAGCGGTGATAGTGTTATCGAGTCCAAAACTTGCACCTGCGGCAACTACCCACTCACCTATTTTTAGTTTATCCGAATCCCCTAGTTTTGCGGGGGTGGGCAGCTTTTCTTTCACCTTTATCTTGATGACCGCGAGATCGGTGCGTGGGTCTGAGCCAACCACCTTAGCCTTGACGGTTCGTTCATTGCTGAGGCGTACCGTAACTTCATCTGCGTCACCAATCACGTGGTTGTTGGTGATGATGTGACCTTGCTCATCGACAATAACTCCTGTTCCCAGTCCTCGCTGCGGAACCGGCGCAAGTTTGTCAAAGAAGTCCTCGCCGAAGAAATCGCGTAGTGGGTCGTTCTTCTTAGGTTGCGCAGACTTCTTCGCCTTGGTTTCTGTTGAAATTGTCACTACTGAAGGGGTGATCGCTTCAGCCACTTGTTCAAAAGCTTGCGAGAGTTCATCGGCCAAGCGGGCGCCAGGGGATGGAAGGGGCTCCTCTGCTCTTGCAGGGGAGAGAGGAGTAAGCGGGATAGCCGCTGATAGAGTTACTAACGAGATGTATTTGCAAACACGCGCGAAAGAGCTAGAAGCCATGAGATGCATAAACTGCAACCGTAAAAAATGTTATTATTCCAAGAATTTGATGTAGCACGAAAGACGGCGAGCGGAAAGGAATATTCATTTTAAAGGCATGAGGAACGTCAAGTCCATTCTCTACGCTCACGGCCTGGGTGGCTCCCCCGGGTCGGCCAAGGCGGTATTGATGCAGCGGCACTTCGCTGGCCTTGGTCTGCAAGTTTTCTGTCCGTCACTCGCGGTGCCGTCGTTTGAGAATCTTTCGCCCCTTGCGGCGTGTGAGCTTCTTGCCAACGAGCTTAGCGTAGAGTCTAGACAGCCGTTGGTGGTCATAGCGAGTAGTTTTGGAGCCTTCCTTGCTCTGCATGCCCTTCAACGGGCGCCCCGAGAGGCAGCACCGCCAGTGCTGGTGCTACTTGCACCGGTGACCGATCCTTGGAGAGGGGAGCATACGCTTCTGACCCCACAGGTCGAAGCGCAGTGGAGAGAGCAGGGCAGTCTGCCGTTAACGGACCTCGCTAAACAGCAGGAGGTCAGGGTGCACTACCGTTTTGTTGAGGAGCTGTACGCGCTCGGTGCATGTCGAGAAATAGAGCACGTTCCAACGTTAATTGTGCACGGCAGGTCGGATGAGGTTGTGTCGGTGGAGCAGAGTCGTGAGTACACCGCGAAATGTGCTGGTGTTACGCTCGTAACAGTTGATGATGATCATGGACTGCTGGCTCAACCGGCAGAGTTAGTTGAGCTGATCGAGCGCTTTGTGTCGAGTAAGACGGTTGAGGTCAGTAAAGATAAAGGAGTAGTCGAGTAGTTTATGGATTTTCGCAAAAAAGGAAGATCCGCTGTTCGTCTGGTCGTTGCCGCGGCTGTGCTTGCCGTGTTGTTTCGGTATGCCGTAGGTTTGCGGCCCGCGCTCGCCCCGCGCAAAGATCCGATTCGTTCTGTAGAGCGCGTCGCTGATTCTGAGCAGGGGCCAAGCAGGGGCCAGGACCGGGGGGCCGACTGGCCCTCTGATAATTCACCAGCGCAGGTGCCACAAGCACCATCGCTATTCCTTGATGACGACGAAGATATCGCTCAGGACGAAGAGGTAGAGCGCGCAGATGCCGGAGTCTTTGATGCATCGGCAGCTTCTCAGCCTGAGGATGAGCCTCTTCCGGTTGCAACAAGCGCCGCGAGTGGCGTGGAGTTGCCGGTTCTTCCAACCGCCGCTGCGACCGACAATTCCGGTGTTTCTGGAAACGATGAAGATACCCCTTTCGACGCTGCATCATCTGGCCAGGGTGGCAATCAAAACGGTGACCTTCTGACGGCTTTGCAGCAGGCATCTCAGCCGGAAGGCGTCTCGGATTTTATTGGAGGCGCCCGCGTTACGCGGCCAGGCACTGGCAGTTCGGCTGGGGGAGCTGCAGCAAGAGATACGCCGCAAGCAGAAGTAGCTGCATCCCCTACGCCAGTTGATACTCGCTCGTGGGTTGCAGGGCAAGCGCGCGGCTACGCTATGTTGTACGCCATGCAGCCGCAAGCGCGGCCGGTCGTTGAAGCCCATGTGCAGACACTCATTGAGTCTCGTGTTCGTGAGCCGTTCGTTGCGATTCTGATAGATGGAACTTTTGGTGAGGACTTTGAGTACGCAAAGAGTATTATTACGCGACTCTCTAAAGAAGGTCGACGGCTGACACTTGCGCTGTATCTCTCAAATGGTCCAACGATGCGGGTCTGGGATTCTACGCCGATCGATGCGCTTTTCTCGCGCATGGAACCTGAGGCTTTTCGATATCGGATTATGGAAGAGGTGGAGCTGCAGGATAGGTATGCCGCAGTTGTTGCAAGTGCGCGTGCGCTTTTTGAATTCAATAAACTGGAGAATCCTGCTAACTCAAATGTAGCTGTGGTGATGCTCGAAGATAACCTTACGATTGATTCGTACCGGTTTATGCGCGACATCGTGCGCGAGGGGTTGGTAGGGGTTGATGTGTCGCTCGTGCGTAATCCGTGTGTTGGGTGCTATCGAGGAAATGATGGGGATACGATGGGCGACGGTCGGGAGGAGCACTCCGTTGAGCGCTTCGGGATGCTTGAGCAGGGGGATGGATTTACCCTTGATGGTACCGGGTTTGAGTACTCTGGGGAGGCGTCGAGTAAGGGGCTATCTTCGTCTGCGCTGTTGCAGTTGATGCGAGATTCAATGCAGCGCAAATTGCGTTACGTTGGCCTGTGGCGCTTCCCTTGGCAGGGGTTAACGCCGGGCGGCGGAAAGCCGCACCCGTCGGAGCGAAGCTACGTGCCCTCATCGGAAACTGAACGGGCGTTCGAGATTGAAGCCCTACGTGAGGGCTTGGTCGTTGAGGGGGCGGGTCGGTAATCTCTAGGCGTAGGATTTTTACTAAAGTATTTCCGTTTGCTGCCGATTGACAAGTAAGGACGCGGTTTGTCCATAGCCAGGTAGTTTATGGCAGTAAAAGTAGTTCAAGGATTGATAGGCCCAGTGGCGTCTTACGTCGACCAGCGGCCAGTGCAGGCTGTTTCTTCGGTTGCATCCCAGATATCATACGCTCAGCGGGCATCGTCTTCAGCGGCTGGTCAGCTAGCGAGCCATTCCAATTCCAGTAGTGAGGCAGCAGTCAATAAGCTCCGTGCTTACAGTGCTTCGCGTAAGCGGGAGCCTATTCGTTCCCTTGAAGAAGTGTTTGGGCTGGTTGAGCAGGTAACAATAAACTTGCTCGCGGAAGAGGAGGGGGCAGCAAACGCACATGCTGATCTGACTCCAGAGGATACGCGCTCATATCTAATGTAAGTGCTCTTGCAGCGCGGTAAATTTGGTGGCTCACGTGGTTTGTTTGATGTACCATTGTCCACATGAGTGCAGATATATATGAATCCCTAGTGCAAGCGCTTGAGCAACGCGCCTTAGAGAAGTCAGTTAAAAGTTTTGCGCTCGATGATGTTCTTGCGTTGTGTCTTGATGCGCGGGCGGAGCGACTTGAGCTAATCGGTAAACTTATTTCTCCCAAGGTTGCACTCGCTCCGGTGGATATGGCCACATTGGCCTGTTTTGATGTCGTTGCAGTGGCGGTCAAGCGAGCCTTCTCAGAGCAGGGCGGTGTCGCCGCTGGAGCTGGTGACCCAGCAG
>JBIIHY010000036.1:0-13323 GCA_044235305.1 Bdellovibrionota bacterium | reverse complement strand
CCCACTGTACGAACTCAAACTGCGACTCTCCTCCCTTTGGAAGGTGCTCGAGTACGAATGCGGCGTAGATCACGTCGAGCTTGACGGATATTTCAGGAAGGTTCGGAACCTCCCCATAGAATTTATGGGAGTCAACTAGGCCATCAAGACCTTGCAGGATCTTCTCATTTCTATCGAGTGCAAAATACTCGATTTCACCATCACTAACACAGGCACTGTAAAAATACCCCTTCCCCGGGCCGACTTCTAGTACTGTGAGTTTCTCCCCGGTAGTTCGAGGCCCTACGCTAGCTTTTAGAAACCGAACGATGTGCGAGTTAAGGGCACACATCAGTCGGCGAATAACGGGAGGATGTTGTTGGGAGACAAAGAGATCGTACAGAGCCACAATTATCTCCTGACCATTTGACAGACTGCACGTTGAGCAATATTCACGGCCAAACCATCAGCTCCCGACATGTTGTCGAGTGGGGAGCTGTCCTGACGTACGATAGCTTGATAGAAATTTTCATGCGTCTGGTCCATGCCGTAATGTAGGCGGTGACGCACATACTTGAAACCGTTGCTGATGAATCCCTTCCAATGCTGCATCGAAGCCAAGAATGATGTGGTAAATACCTCTTTCATCAAATGTTGGCCATCGTTGGGAAGAACAGTAAGGATATCTCGAAACATATCAACCATAGCATAACGACGCTCTCCAAATACTATAAAGTACCACTCACAGATCGGGCTCTCAAAGTTCGAATATATAGTTGCGGGAATTCCGTTAGCATCAACTTCGACATTTAGTATCTGAGGGGTGTTTTCCTTCGACCGAGACTTTACGGCAGCAACATCCTTGATTACCAGCTCACCTTTAGCGAATCGTCTGAGTAGGTAGAAAACATGCGGAGATTCGTCGTAAAAAAGCCCTAGCGGGAGATCATCCCCCCACGATGGAAGGCGCCGAGTGTCGTTGCTGAACTGAATGCAATAAAAGCTCTTAATTGCACCGAACGTCTCAGAGTCGTCGATTACCTTCTGCAGCCGCGAAAACGCCCCCGAAAACTGAAAGTTCTGGTTTACCGCCACTATGAGGTTTTTTTGAGCGGCAAGTTGAATAAGCTCTCGTCCTGCCTCAATGTCTGTCACGAAAGGCTTTTCCACCAACACGTGCTTTCCAGCGGTAAGGTATGAGCGTACAACTGGTGCGTGGGCCTTTGGGGGAGGTGCGGCAATAATAGCTTCAACGGATTGCATCCATGGAATTTGACTCACGTTTTCATCGTTGGCTGCTGCCGAGTGTGGTATCCCATACTGTTTGGCTACAGCTTCTGCTCGAGCAGCAGATGTATCGACAATTCCGATAATCTCAAATCTGTTCTTGGCAGTCATAAGCGCGGGGAGGTGGCGGCTCTTCATAATATTACCAGCACTCACCAACGCAATTTTAATTTTCCTCATAAGTCTTTTCAGTCCTCTATCGTAATGTTTTCTACTAGGAATTGCTTGGTGATTTTAGCGAAGCAAAATTTTGATAGCACAAGTTGTTGCAGCTTATCGCCAAGAGTCCGACAAGCGGAAAAGTTAGCGTCAATACTGACAAGAGCATCGAGGATCTCCTTTGCGGCACCCCGTGGGATGGTGACTCCCGTGTGATTGTGCACGACTAACTCCGCGGCCCCGCCGTTACTCGTCGAAATAACGGTAAGGCCGTAGTATCCTGCCTCCAGTAAGATCGTTGGCATCCCTTCGGGGTAGTTGGAGGGATTAACGAAGATATCAGCCTCCTTCATGTATGACCACACAACTTCAGGAGGCTGCTTTCCTAAAAACAAAATCTTCGAGTTGCGCTGCGCGGCCAAAGATACGCGTTCTTCTAGCTCTCCATACCCGATAACGATTAATACGTAATCACTATGTGTCTGCGAGAAGCTTTCGAAAGCATCAAGAAGTTCACCCACTCCCTTCTCTCGAACAAGTCTGCCTACAGATAGAACAATTCGGGTTCCGGCAGACAGGTCGTGTCGCGCACGTATGTCACACACACTTTCGCGCATAGCGCCGGTTTCTAGCCCGTTGTAGTAGACGCCGTCGGCTTGTATAGAAAAATGCTTGAGCCAAGCAACGCAGGCTTCTGCAACTCCGTAAAACCGGGGGCGGAAGATTTTAATGCAGAATGTCATGAGGTTCTCGTACAATCGGGAGATCATGCGGGTGAGTCGGCCACCGACCTCGATGTGACTTGAGCTGTGGTCTATAACGATGGCTCGTTTTCCAGAGTACCAGGCGAGCAGGCAGCCAATTATGGACAGGAAATAATATCGCGCATGTACCACGGTGAGAGCTGAGGGCTCTCTGAAACAGTTTCGGTACACGGTGAGTAATTGACCTAGGCTGACAGGAACCGGAATACGCGCTCCCTTCATGAAGCTAATACAACGAAGCCGATAGATCGTGATATTTCCTGTGCTCTCAAGGAAGCCACAGCGCTCCGTATCGTGAGTTATAACGCTTACCTGGTACCCAAGGGATTCGAACATCCGACTCTGTATATCGGCAAAGCGCTCTATCCCACCCCAGTGGGGCTTAAAGTGACTACAGACAATAGTGATGCGTCTTCTGGCCATCGCCCTTCGAGAGTACTTTAATTGAAGGAAAAAATGATATGTCACCACGTCGGGAAAAACCACACCTTTATCTCTATGGTAAACGAACTACGTGTGAATCGACGGGAACGGGCTGCACTTCTGTAGTTTGAACAATCTCCACCTGCGTGTTATGTTGTCGAAATGCAGACGGTGATATCTTCATCTGAAATGTCGAGTCAGCTCGCACTCCTGCCGATGTCTGTCGCCGTAGTTATTCCGAGTTTTTGCGTCAAGGATCACATTTTATCCGTGATTGACCGAATTGGTCAGCGTGTCAGTCGAATCTATGTCGTCGATGATCTATGCCCTGTTCAAAGTGGTGAGTTTGTAGAGAGAAACTGCGCGGACCCTCGTGTTAAGGTTATCTTCAATGAAACCAACATGGGTGTCGGCGGCGCAACCATGGTAGGTTACCAACGAGCCCTTGAAGATGGGATGGACGTTGTCGTAAAGATCGATGGCGACGGGCAGATGGACCCCACCCTGATACCGGCGTTTATCAAGCCGATAGAGCAAGGTATAGCTGATTATACCAAGGGAAATCGATTTTTCTCCCTCGAGAACCTCGAGGGCATGCCGGCACTCCGAATATTTGGTAACACAGCCCTTTCGTTTATCAACAAGATATCGAGTGGATATTGGAATGTTATGGATCCTACGAACGGGTATACCGCTATTCATTCCGCCGCCCTCTCAGCGCTGTGCATGCACAAAATCGACAAGGGCTACTTTTTCGAATCTGATATGCTCTTTAGATTAAATACCATCCGAGCAGTGGTGCATGAGATTCCTATGCAGGCCGTCTACGCTAATGAAAAAAGCAATCTGAGTATAAAGAAGGTATTGATGCAGTTCCCCAAGCGCTACATCTCACGATTCTTGAAAAGGATCGGATACAACTACTTCTTGAGAGATTTTAATGTAGGCTCGATCGAGATACTGGCAGGTCTTGGCATGTTGTCTTTCGGTTGTGTGCACGGTGGCTACCACTGGTATCGAACAGCCGTTACTTATGTCTCGACTCCTACGGGGACAATCATGCTCGCCGTGCTTCCTATCATAGTCGGGGTGCAGTTGCTGCTTGAAGCAGTAACGCTCGATATCACAAACGTACCGCGAACACCCCTCCAGAGGCTGATGCCCAGTAGCTCAGCAACCTGAAAACCGGCAGGCAGGCGGAGCTTTGTCGCGCTTATCTAGCCAGTTGTGTTCCCCAAGAAGCGGTGCCAATCAGCGGTCGCTTCGGCAATAGAATTCTCCGTCCATACAGGTGCGGAGCGCCATAGGTCGATGTGGCTCAGCATCTCCGCAACCCCCTCCTCAAAATGCACGCGAGGGCGCCATGAAAGACAGCGAGTAATCTTGGTAATATCAGCAAATGTGGAGTCGGGCTCGCCCGGGCGCTTTGGAATATACACCCTTTCCCCACCGAGTAGCTCAGTAAGTCGGTTGACCGATTGCGGAGCTCCGCTGCCTACG
The DNA here is from genome assembly GCA_044235305.1 of Bdellovibrionota bacterium. GTDB lineage: Bacteria > Bdellovibrionota_C > UBA2361 > UBA2361 > OMII01 > OMII01. The sequence continues at coordinate 9,211 of JBIIHY010000036.1, read as the reverse complement.
TTCAAGATCTCGCCCGAAAGCGAAGATTCTGCGGCTGCGATGAAGGCAGAGACCACATCTGTTACGTAGGTAAAATCACGAGTTTGAGTCCCATCACCAACAACCGTGAACGGCTTATTGTTGATCTTTTGCGCTAGAAAAACTCCGAAAACAGCACCATACGTTCCTGAAGTCCTGCTTCGTGGGCCATACACGTTGAATAGTCGCAGTGAGACCGTCGGTAACCCGTATACTTGATTCCAGTGTTGAACGCACTCCTCCCCCAGATACTTTGATAGAGCATACGGATATTTAGCTCTAATTGGAGCCGTTTCTGGGGTGGGATAGATATCCGGAATTCCGTAACAGCTCGACGACGCAGTGTAGACGAAGCGTTTAACCCCATTTTGTCGCGAGGCCTCTAGGATAGCCGCCGTGCCATCTACATTTGCCCGATGATAGCGCAGTGGCTGCTGAATCGAAGGGACGATGTCCGCGAGGGCTGCAAGGTGGAACACCCAATCGATACCCTTGAGGTGGGGGGCGACGGCATCATAATCAGCAATATCTACGATGTGTACAGATACGCTTGGATTACTCCTTACACTCGCTAGATTTTCCAAGCGACCGTTGGAAAGATTGTCGAGCACCGTCACCTGGTGCCCAGCAGCTACAAGCGCCTCAACGAGGTGACTGCCGATAAATCCGGCTCCGCCGGTTACAAGGGTAGTTGGTTTTGAGTTCATAGTATGTGCCGGTACAAAGTTATAGTCGACCACCAGAAGCTGTACGGGTCAAGAAGAAAGTAGTGGCGTTCCTGTAGAGATGAAGAAGCGCATTCAAAATAGCTTTAGTTATTTCAAAAGAGAGGTGATGTGTTTGGTGAATGGCTTCGACTCAATAAACGACCGATGGCCTACTATCTTCACCGCCTCGGACCCCGCAACATTTCCCACAAATGCAAGCGCTTCGGGATGCATGTTCAAGGCCGCTAGGGGAGATGTTAGCGCTAGGACCGCGTCTCCTGAGCCAACGCTATCAACAACTGAGCTAGTGAAGGCAGGACATTCAAAGTAGCCGAGTTTATCATCGTATGTCAGTAGGCCGTTGCGGCCCCTTGTAACCGTAAACTTTTGATACGAGGAACGAGCCAAAAGTTGGTCAAGAAGCTCACGGGCAGCTACGCCACGTTTGCGCATTTCAAGTCTTAATTCTACTTCTGAGATCGATACATAATGTGCGCGCGGATAGCGTGATATGGTGTGGAAGCCGCGATTTCCGGCGTTTGCTTGGGTATTTACCGCCAAGAATTGCGCGTTTGAGCAAAGCTGTTCGACTGCTTCATGACAGAGCATGCCGTGACCGTAGTCTGCTGTGATTACTACATCGTATTCAGGCAATAAAGCTTGGAGATTCATCAAAAGCGCTTCATCATGACCAGCGCCTGGCTCGTCATCATCCATCGTATATATTTCAAAGAGCTTTTGTAGAGAGTAGCTCTCTACATAGCGCTTCTTGTGGATTGTGGGACGCCCTTCGTTAATGACGAGAGAGGGGTGCACATTCTTTTTCAAGTTTGAACGGATGAGACCTTCAAAAGAGTTCTGTGTCCCGATAGAACAGAGAACCCCTACGTTCTTGCAAAATCCAGCAAGATGGTTTGCTATGGCAAGACTACCGCCGATGAATTGTTCACTTGATTGAGACCTTGAGACAAGTACTGGCTCTTTGCCCGCCTTTCCCATGGTTTCGCAGTAGTGGTACTCATCGATAATAGCTTCGCCGACCACAAGGACTCTAAGGTCTTGCATCCTGCCGAGGTAGTCCTCGAAGTAGCTGACGGGATAGCGCTTGCTGAACGCGCGTAGGTACTCCATCGTCTCCTTCTTAAAAGGAGGCGCGTAGGCATTTATCAACGAGCTTGAGCTGTAGAGCTCTTCTTCAACAAAAACCATCTCCCCGCCTACCTTTTCAACAGCAGACCCCTCTTTTTCGAGGTTGCTTGTGAGAGTGGTTGCTCGCTCCTTGTAATCCTGGCCCTTTACGTAGAACGACGGCTTGATGGTTTCGATCACTGGCACGGCAGACGGGGCGTCATTTATCGCTACGTAGTCAACACATTCTAGCGCAGCCAACTGCTCGGCTCGAAGCTGTTCATTGAATGCTGGTCTATTTGGTCCTTTGTTCACGTACCGATCTGCGGTGAGCGATACAACGAGTACATCACCCAGCTTCTTAGCTTGGTTGAGGTACTTGATATGCCCGACGTGAAGTAAATCAAAAACACCGTGACAGAGAACTATGCGCGAGTTTGTGGTGTGTGCGGTGGATAATTGCTGTGCCAATGCAGCGACATCACATATCTTGTGGGATATTTCTAGGTGAGTGGTCATCACTGTTCTCTCTCAATCCTACACTCCAGGAGCCGAGTTTGGTCGCTCCACGGGTGGTCAAGATACCCCCTGACCGCCGCGGGTCTTGGCATTACCCACCTAGCTTGAGATGCAACGTTTGGGGGAACGATGCATATAATTTTCACCCTGGCCGACTATAACTGTTTGAAATGCTTCCTGCTTGGTGCGTACTTGCTGAAAAGTCCTGTGAGTCTTGAGCGTGCCTAGTAGCATCCTAATGTGACGTGAAGTAGGCCCCTGCGTTGGTGACAATTGGTTTGAGGGGCGCATGACAACTAGTGCGGTGGCATCTTTCTCGAGGGCAGCATGACTAAAGACACGACTGGAGGGGGGGGTAAAGCATCTGAATCTCCCCTGGGGCCTAGCTCAGATCTCCGCGCGCATTTAAAGCTTGTAATTGATCGAGCAGACAACCTCGCTGCGCAGGGTGACTATGCCAAGGCTCTTCAATGTCTGATGCAGCATACAGAGAAAGACTCTAAGCAACCAGGTGTTCAGGCTCGATTTGCTCAATGGCACCTAGTGCTTGGGAACGTAGAAGGAGCGATTCAAGCAGCACTGCGTGAGTTAACGATTCGTCCAGACAATCAGAAAGTCCTGGACGTTCTGCTGCACGATCAAGGGATGCTCTTTAAGGTGTTGCAAGAGTCTCCGCCAATGACAGTTTGTTTGGTTGAGCAAGTTATGAAAGCCTACCTACACAGAGGAACGAGTGCATGACAACGACGGTAACTGAAACAGACAAAGATTTAGTTCAGGCACAAGATAGCTCTAGCGGTGTGGAGCATATTGCGTGGCAGGGTCAGCATATAGCAACGGTAGTCAGAAATGATTACATGCCGACGAAAACAACTTTCATCACTCCGGATGGATACTACCAACAAGCCGGATTTGTCGTCTACGAGGAGGGTGGCCAAGTGCCGCGGCATATGCACCTTCCGTTGCAACGACACCTGACGGGTACTCCTGAGACCCTGCTTATTAAACGAGGGGTAGTAGAGGCGGACCTGTACGCGATGGATAGGAGTTTCCTCAAGACAGTCACTCTGTACGAGGGGGATATCATCATGCTTGTATCTGGTGGACACTGTTTCCGCTTTACGGAGGATACCGTTTTGTTTGAAATCAAACAGGGACCCTACACCGGTCTAAAAGAGAAGGAACTGTTCTAATGATCCCTGTTGCCGAACCAGCCCTCTCCGAAGAGGACATTGCTCGGGCACATGAGTGTCTTCGGAGTGGCTGGATCTCATCGGCCGGTCAGTACATTGATGAGTTTGAGCGTCGTTGGGCCGATTACTGCGGCATGCCGCACGGCATAGCTGTATCGAACGGTTCGGTAGCTCTAAACGTTGCGATCAATATTCTCTCGCTACAGCCGGGTGATGAAGTAATTATGCCCAGCTTCACAATAGTTTCTTGTGCCCAGGCTATAACCGCTGTTGGTGCCGTTCCAGTGCTCGTAGATAGTGAGCTATCAGCGTGGCAGATGGATGTATCTCTTATCGAAGCCAAGATAACACCGCGAACAAAAGCTATAATGGTGGTGCACATGTACGGGCATCCCGTTGATATGGATCCGGTGCTTGAGCTGTGTCGCCGACATGATCTCGTCCTTATTGAAGATGCAGCCGAAGTTCATGGTGCGAGATATAAAGGCCGGCCGTGTGGGGGCTTTGGAGATATCTCAACCTTTAGTTTCTTTGCTAATAAGCTCATCACAACTGGTGAAGGAGGGATGGTTCTCTGTAAGAGTGATGAGCTCGCTCACCGCGCCCGCAGTCAGAGAAACCTTTGCTTTCAGCCAAAACGAAGATTTCTGCACGAGGAGCTCGGAAACAACTATCGTCTGACCAATGTGCAAGCGGCGCTTGGGGTTGGCCAGGTGGCGCGAATTGAAGAGATTGTCGATCGCAAGCGCGCGATTGCCCACCGCTATCAAGAGCTTCTGGGGGATATCCCCGGGGTCCAGCAGCAGGCTGAGCTACCCTGGGCGAAGCATGTCTATTGGATATACGGGCTGCTTCTTGATGAGCGCTACGGCGCGAACTGCCTTCACGTTATGGATGAGCTGAAGGCTCGAGGCGTGGAAACTCGCCCGTTCTTCCTAGGAATGCATGAGCAACCGGCTTTTTGGAAGATGGGGCTGTTTGAAGGCGAGCGTTATCCCATCGCAGAGCGCTTAGCTCGTTACGGATTCTATATTCCCTCAGGGCTTACACTGCAGGATAATCAGATTGAGTATGTGGCTGAGTCTGTTCGTGCAGCGCTGCAAAAAGTGCAAAAGTCCCAATGAGTAATCCCCAACGCCCTTTTCAAGGTTATGCCGTAGCATATGATTCTCTCTATCAAGAGAAGAATTATGCGGCAGAAAATCATTTTATTAAGAGCGTTGCCGAACGCTTCGGTGAATTGCCAGTAAAATCTATTTTAGACCTGGGATGTGGAACGGGGGGACATGCTATTCCTCTTGCCTTAGAAGGTTATCAGGTCACAGGGGTAGACCTATCCAGCGAGATGCTGGCGCAGGCGAATGTAAAAGCGCAGCAGGCTGGAACTGGTTCCCGCTTATCCTTGATAGAGGGGGATATTTCGAACATTAGCCTCGATGGCCAGTTCGATATGATTATCTGCATGTTTGCAGTGTTGAGTTATCAAACAACAAATGAACGCCTCGAAGAGACATTTTCGGTCGTCCGGCAGCATCTAAAGCCCGGTGGTGTTTTCTTGTGCGACTTTTGGTACGGACCAGCGGTGCTGCGAGATTTGCCAACACGTCGGGACAAGTGGGTAGAAGACGACGACACTCGAACGCATCGTGTTGCTACACCAAACATTGATTTCAATTCGAACGTTGTACACGTGACGTACGATGTGACTCGTTATCGAGGCAAGGAGCCTGTTCTTAGGACTTCAGAAACTCACGCCATGCGATACTTCTTCCTCCCAGAGTTAAGCCTCCTGGGGCGTTTGCACAAGCTTGACATGGTTCATAGCTGTGATTGCTGCAATCTCTCGCATGCAGCGGGGGAGAATACCTGGACGGTGTCTACTGTATTTAAGGGGTAAACCTAGGCATGGCCAGAATCGCCATAATTCATCCAGAGGGAAACATTAACAACAACCCCAATATGGCGGGGATAATCGATATGCTTGTCGAGGCCGGCCACCTTGTTGATATATATGCAAGACGTGCGGACCATTGTGATCAGAGGCATCCATCTTCAGCGGTCACTGTTACCCTGACAAGTGTGCCCGGGGAGTTCGATAACGATTGCCCGGTACTGCTACCATCTATAGCAAAGGTGGACCCGCACTATGCTGCTTCTGAAGTGTCTGTGCACCTGCCACGCCCCGACGTTATCATTGGTGTAGATAGAGGTATTATTGAGGCCACAGCACTGGGTCGAGAGTGGGGGATTCCGGTTGGATTGATCTCATACGAGATCTGGTTTGCAGACGAAACCTCTCAGCAGTTTAAAGATCCCGAGATAGCTGCTTGTCGTGATTTAGATTTTGTAGTTTGTCAGGATTTCGTGCGGGGGCTTGCCCTGTGTACCGAAAACAGAATTAGTGAAGATAAATTGATTAATATCCCAGTCGCTGGCCGAGGAGTACGCCGAACGGAACGAAGTAAGGCGATCCACGAGCTACTCGGACTAGACCCTTCGGTGCGCCTTGCTTTGTACATGGGGGAGCTATCTGGGGCATGGACTGGTATTGATGAAATCCTCGCGAGCACCGTTAATTGGCCACCTGGTTGGGTATTGGTATTACACCATAGGTACGGTAACGGTACGGCTATTAACTTGGTGAGCAAGGTGCTTCGGGGGGCCCGACCGAATGTTGTTTTTTCGCCGTTCCCTAGCCTCCCTATATCTGAAATGTCGCAGCTACTATCGGCTGTGGATGTAGGAATAGCATTCTACCGCGCTAATCCGAACAATCCGATGACTGGAAAGAACCTCTCTTTTATTGGTATGGCATCAGGGAAGTTTTCAACCTATCTCCAGCACGGGGTCCCTGTAATCATCAATGAGCTGGGGGAGATGAGCGACCATGTTAGACGAAGTGGATTAGGGGCCGTGGTTTCTCACGGTAATCAGATCCCTAGTGCCTTAGAGAAGTTTTCTTCTCACCCCGGAGAGCTGAATTCGGAGCGGTGTTACCGATTTTTTGCAGAGCGACTTGATGTTGCGGTTCGTGGTCGACCGTTACTTGAAAAAATACAGTCTCTATCGTCACAACCAAGAGCAGCAGGTGCAAGCGCACGGTAGGGCTGTAGCTGCCATAGTGAGAGATATTATTTGCAAGGTCACTAAATCTACGAAGCAACTTGAACTGAAAACTAGCGCCGTCTGTATACTGCAATACCTCCTAAATGGTGTTGGATAAAGAGAGCAGTTCGATCGTAGCGCGAAGTAAACCAGGGATCTGCTTCGAGGTTAATAAGATCAAATCGCGCCCTAGCAGCGATAATCCAGGTTGGCGAAAAGTGTTCAATTAGCTTCTTGCTCCAGCCGGGCACGATGGCCAGCTCCGTCGCCCTAAGTTCAGGCGCAGCCTCTGCCCGAGCAGCGTGCAGAAGAGGGCGAACTTCAAGCGATACCAGGCTCGCTGAATCTATGACTGTATTCTCTGGGAAACCAAAACCGATGATACCGGTTTCCCCAACCAAGATAGTATCCCCGGGTGTAATTTTATCCTTAAAAGTCGACACGACCTCGCGATAGACTGATTCGCGCAGAAAGCTAGACTGCGGAGTAAGGTCCTGTCGCAAAGAATGGACTCCCACAATAGACGCGATAACAACCAGTATAGCGCCGATAATGTGAGGTGCTAGGTTGCGCCGAAGGACAAGAAATCGTGTTCCAGCAACGCCACCACTAAACATTCCAAACAACCAGGTTGGAGCGAAATACCAAAAGAATATCGGCTTTATACCCGATGCCACTATGCCGCCTGCATACATCACTAGCCAAAGTGTAAACGGCTGGACCGACCGCATAAACCAGCTGGCACACAGCCCCGCGCCAGCGACATAGAATATAGCTCCGTGTAGCACATTCTGACTGTGCGCCTCAAAGAGCATTAAAAAATTTGCAAGCCGCGATGAGGGATAAAGAATCTGTTTTGCTGCGATTGAGTCGGGCAGAATCTGACCAAACGTGAGAAACGAGTATATACCCCACGGCAGCGTTGTAGCCAGAAAGCTGAGTAGTACTGGGAGGCGCTTATCCCGGGAGTAGATCAGTCCAATCAGAAGTAGGAGCACCCCATCTGGCCGAGTGAGAGCTGCCAAGCCGGCATAGAGCCCGGTTAGAACAGGTGCTGAGGAAAGAGATACTAGGCATCGTACAACGAGAAGGCAGTATAGCGTGGTCTCCATCCCAGAAAAGAGACTCACTCGGACGGGAACATGCAGTGCCACAATAGCAATCAGAGCTGTAGTTATGAGTCTGCGATTCGCGACGCCTTGGTCATGAAAGATCCGCTCGCCAAGTATAAGTAGTGAGGAGAGCAGTAAGAACACCAGTAGCGTCGTTAACCCTAGGGCTGCACCTTCGATGGTTAATCCCAGCGTATGAAGACCAGAGAGCAGAATTGTCCAAAGTACAGTGGTAGTTCCCATGACGGGCTGTACGCCGTTATTCCAGGAGAGTGAACCTAGATCTGAAAGCCTCTGAGAATAGCGGAAAGTAATATAGGAATCATCGATAAACGGGACGCGAGCAAGGAACAGGATAGCCGTGAGGATGAGTGAAACTGAACAAGCCCAGAGTAAGAGATGTTTTGGCTGATATTCAGAGCCAGCGCGCCTCTCGTCGTTATCATCTCCGGCTCTCAACAGCCGGCGCACCCACTGCTCGACAAACGACTTCGCGTAATTCATGACGTGCTTTCTCAAATTGCCGGAGCTGCCCGTGTATTGCTGTTATTAAACTTTCCAAAGTTTAAAGGAGTAAGACGCTCGGGGGCACTTTGATTTACTATCCTCCGAATCTTTTCAACACTACCATAGACGCTCGCTGATTTTTGCGGAAGTGGTAGGTAAAGACAGCTCTCTCGGCTTTCTGTGCTGATAAAGAGCTGACCGTCCGCAGAGAAACTCTCTCTCTTGCTTAAGACCAACTAGGTAGCGACTTAACGGGCTGTAGGTATAACCCGCACTCTACCCACTTAAACGCAAAAGCCGCGGCTGCGGAAAGTTGCGTTGGTCCTTCAGCCACTACACCTTGCAGTTTCCAATAACTAGAATAAATGGGGAAGCTTCAAGACCGGCCCCCGACAGAGCCTGTGGTCCGCGAGGGCTTTTGGTTGCAAGTCGCCGATTATCGACTACTCACCCGCAGCCAGCCGACGGAATCGAGAGAAGATGAAATCCTGTAGATGCTCTTCAAACTCAGGGTCATAGCCATTGTCAGTTACCTTGATTCCGAGTGCTGACGCCGAGCTTGGATCGTCACTTTCAACGTTTTGGGCCTCCGTGCCTTCAGCATCCCAACTCTGAACCTGTAGGGCTATCTCGTTAAGGGGCGACTGTCTAACCGGCGCTTCCTCTTCAAATGATGAGAAAAGCTCAACCGAGGACGAGCGTGTAAAAAGCTCTAGCTGGATATCAGCCAGACACAACTTAAGGGGTACTATTCCTGCTACGATAACTTCAAATAAGCGAAGTCTTTGTGACCAGTTCATAACGTCCAAAAATTAACTACTGCGGCTTTTATTGTACATTTTTTTGGCCGCCAGAGAATTAGGTTCACGGTTAGCACTTTGTTAAATCGGTTAGGAGATTGTTAGAGGGGCCTAGTTTCAGG
>JBIIHY010000308.1:0-4184 GCA_044235305.1 Bdellovibrionota bacterium | reverse complement strand
AAAGGCAGAGCTTGCTCAAGCTGAGACCCAGGTTCAAAATCTCATGAACGAGATTCAGCAGGGTAACGACCAGTACTTTATCCTTAAGAAGCGATATGATGCGCTGGATATCGAATACGCCCAGCTCTATGAAAAGTTTGCTGAAGGACAGTGATAGTTACGGCACTGGGTGTTTTGGAAAAGAAACCAAGCGGGAGAAATCGTAACCGCAGAGATTAATCATCAAGGCAATTTGTCGAGTTTGGTGGTCGAATGGTTGTGATGCTATCTGGCCACGGGAAAAGGGTGTTGTGGACAAGGCATGACGGACGCTCCCTCTGAAATCCGCTCCAGAAAAGTTACGTTTTTTGCTGTGTGCTTAATCCTCGTTGTTGAGGGGGCGCTCTTGGAGCTCGGTCCGCGGCTTGTGCTGAATTATTCGCCGCTCGGTAAGCTTTACGAACTGAATCATCCGCTCCCTTACGATACAAGCGGAGGCAGTTACGGCGGTATTCAAAGTACTGCGGTCGCCTTACTGCCGTCCGTTTCATCCGTAAGCGTGAGAGATTTTAGTTCTTCCGATCTTCGAGAGAACACTGTCGATGTGACTGCCCCGATTAAGGAGCCATTAGCCGTTATTGTTGGCGGCTCCTCTCCGCATGGAATTGGATTGAAAAATTTCGAGTACTTCTGGTGGATGCTGGACGCCGAAAAATTCGCTGGGCTCCGCTATCTCGACGCTGCTGCCCCTGGAGCCACTAGTGGTGACATGGTGCAAAAGCTTTCTACGATCTATGCAGGAGCTAATCATGTCGCTCTATTGGTCATTTATACCGGAGACAATGAATGGATTAACTTTAGATACCTTCAACGAGCAAATACCCTAGGAAAGTGGCTCGATCAGGGATTGCAGCACAGTAGCCTCTACAAACTGATGTACCTCGGATATCGAAGTGCGCTGCAGTACGGTCCGCGTCGAAACTGGAGGCAGGAGCAAGCTGAATCATACGTGGGCCTCGGCGATTTCTGCATAAAGACAAGAAGAAGGCATTATGATCTTGAAAACAAGTTGTATGTCACGCAGGTTCGAGAGCAGGTTGTAGCGCGCTTTCGGGGTAATGTAGAGAATATGATACGGTTCGCCCAATCGCGTGGTACCAAGGTAATACTCGCCACATCGCCGCTGAAGTATCGACTGTCACCCTGTCACAATCTAGTTCAGCCCGTCTCGGAAAAAGCTGTGGGTGACGAGTATGACCAGGTGATAGCGGCACATCTGTTCGAGGCAGTTAAGGCGCTCAAGATGGGTGACCTAGTATCAGCAGAAAATAGTCTCCAAGAGGCATATCGCGCGGACCCTGATTCAGCTTTAACGAATCATTTCATGGGGTATCTCTTTGAGAAAAAGGGAGACCCTGTCAGTGCGCGCCAGCATTTTTTATTTGCTCGCGAGCGAACTATTGGATACGGCGGTCTGATGGCAACTTTAAATAAAACGGTCAGGGAAGTTGGACAGGCCGAGAATGTCTCGGTTGTCGACCTTGAGACTCTATTTCAGAAGGCATCATCGCTGACAGGCGGGGGATTAAATGACGAGTTCATTTACGATTGGTGCCATCCGAATCAAAAAGGTAGTCAGCTTATATATCAGGCTCTAAAAGAGCAGATTGGAGCACTTTTTTAGGAAACTAGTTCTGCGTTTGTTAAGTAAAATGTGGCTCATCGACGGAATTAGTGGGTAGTAGCGGGCATATCTACGGCATAACCCGCTGAGTTTCAGGCTAAAAACGAGGTTCTTACGTGCACCTGCTCGTGCGCGTTCACGTCCTCGTGCATGAGCAGGTGCACGTTCACGGCCCGATATCATCAATAAGCACCCACTAAAAACGTCGAAGACCCTAAAATGTAAAACTTTGACTGAAGACAAAACAGTAAACATTGTGTTCGGGATGGTGAATCGCGACAGCGCAGAGTGCATGCCGGTAGCGCCCAGCTTCCCGGACAACGCGCGAACTACACGGAAGCAATACCGAGCCGCTACAACATATCCTGGGGTTCGAGGTCAAATACAACCCGAGCGTTTTTCACGTCATTGGTAATTGCTTTCAGTTGACGCATGATGTGCTGCAAAACAGAGATTGAAGGGCTTTTACAGAGAATGTGGTAACGCCAGAGGTTTTTTACCTTCTCGAGTGGCGCTGCTGTGGGGCCAAGTATAGTTACATGGTGCTGAGAGGAGATCTCCGTTGCACGAGCTGCTATCTGGGAGCAGAGGTGTTCGGCATGGCTTTTATCTTCTGCTGCCGCTATGACACGGAGAAGGCGCTGAAACGGCGGATATCCCAGTACCTTGCGAAGTGCTAATTCTTCTCTCGCAAATCGGCCGTAGTTGCTCGAGGCTGTCATGGTAAGGCTACTGTGCGTAGGTACGCGGGTCTGAAATAAGATGTGGCCCTGTTTGTCGCGGCGCCCTGCACGTCCTGCAACTTGAGTAAGGAGTTGAAAAGCTCTCTCGCTGGCTCGAAAATCAGGGACATGAAGTCCAACGTCACAGTCAACCACCCCAACATAGGTGACGTCTGGAAGATCGTGTCCTTTGGCAATCATCTGAGTGCCGATGAGAATGTCTACCTTGCGCTCTCGAACAAGTGACAAGATAGTTGTGTAGTCCTGCAAAGATTGCACAGCGTCACGGTCTAATTTGGCTAGCCGGGCCTCAGGGAGGAGCTTCTGAAGCTCTTCAAATACCCGTTCGGTACCAGCTCCGCGTTGAGAGAAAAGTGGATCTTCCGGGTTATTTCCATCGCGCTTACCGCATGCAGAGCAGACCACGGGCGGAACAGCAGAGAATCCGCAGAAGTGGCATAGCAGGGAGTTGTTCTTGCGATGGTACGTGAGGGTGACGCTACAGTGCGGACAGCCAATAACGGCTTCACAATCGTTACACTGCAGGTAGCTCGCAAACCCTCGACGGTTGTAGAGTACAAAAGCCTGTTCTCCGGCAGCAAGAGTCCTTTGTAGTCCCTTGAGGAGGGGAGGAGACACGTTCTTCGATGGCATATGCCACGGCTTAATCTGTGAGAGATCGACGATCTCAAATTGAGGTGCTTTTGAACCAAAAAACCGCGACGAAAGCTCGTAGGTTGTGTGTTTTCCAATTGAAGAATTATGAAATGTTTCAAGAGAGGGTGTTGCTGAGCCGAGCACCACGGGACATGACGCTAGCTTTGCTCGTACGAGAGCAAGATCGCGGGCATTGTACCGAATGCCTTCCGATTGTTTGAAGGATCCATCGTGCTCTTCGTCAACTATGACTATTCCCAGGTCTTTCATGGGAGCAAATAGTGCCGAGCGGGCACCAATTGCAACAGATACTCGCCCTGTTAAAAGGTCAGACCAATGCTTCCATCTGTCGCTCGGCTTTAGACTGCTGTGAAGCACAGCCACGGGCTGTTTGAGTCGAGCACAAAAGCGGTCTGTTAGCTGCGGCGTGAGGGCAATTTCAGGAACGATAATCAGCGCAGAGCGTTTTCGCTTGAGAGCTTCTATGATCAACTCAAGGTACACCTCAGTCTTTCCGCTTCCGGTGACGCCATGGAGGAGGAAAGAGCTGTACGTTGAATGTTCAATGTGTTCTCTGATAGCGGCTGCCGCCTTCTTTTGCTCATCCGTCAAGGTCTCCCAGAGGGATTGAGGGTCAGTAGCGCGGCAGTTATCACTGAGAGGGATTTCGGTAGCCTTCTCAACAAGACCCTTCTCAAGGAGTGATCGCATGGTAGTAGCCGAAGCTGAGCACTCACTTTTGATTTGTGACCACGCCATCCACGAGGGGTGTTTCTCTAGAAAATCGAGGATAGCACGCTGGGATGGGCCGACTCGTGAGGATGGTTCGAGAGATGTGCGCTTATAGAAGGGGTCAGCGCGACCCCAGGCAGGAGTTGGAATTGCCAAGTCTACGACCTTGGAGAGGGGCTCTGAGTAGTATTGAGAAAACCATTCAAAGAAGGGGAGGTGTTGCGCTGTAAAGGCAGGAACTACTTCTGCTGAGGAAGGGATCTTTTTGATGCGTATACCCTTACTTTGCATCTCAGCAACGCTTGTCATTTCACGCTGAGAGTTTACAGAGACCACATACCCTGCTACTACGCGCTTACCGAGCGGGATTGCAACCGCAGCTCCGAGCACTAGAGAGGCTACTTCGCTTG
>JBIIHY010000307.1:0-4191 GCA_044235305.1 Bdellovibrionota bacterium | reverse complement strand
AAGGTTGATTGTGACGAGAGACAACTCAGGTTGATTAGAGTCCTGCACCAAACTGCAGCGCTCTTTCGACCGAAGCTTGCTGCGCATAATTGGCGAGATCCGCCTCACCCAACTCACCCCGATTGACACGCTCTTGAAGGGCCTCTCGAACTTTCTCTCGAATCTCTGGTGGAAAGTTGACTAAGCAGGGTTGCGTAGCGAGGAGGAAGTCTTCGACGGTCTTGTCAGAGACCTTCAAAGCACAGCTTGGTGGGGTTGCCTTGGTATCTGGGAGAAGAGACATTGCTTAGATCCTCGCTAAAGTCGCACGTTGAATCAAAAGATGGAAGTGAATATCCGATCAAAGCATACATAACGAGAGTTTTGGCTCGCGTTACCTAACCTCTCGTGAAAGAGATCTGTTTTGAAGAGATATCACAACCACCCGCGCCCTTACGACTTTTTTTGGTCGAAGGGGTTAGGGGCTACTGGGGGCACCTGCATCTTCGGGTCATCAGACTCAAAGATAACGGCACCTGCGGCGCTGATGGCACGAAGGCCGACTAACGCCACAACGATGAGTACGGACAGCCAAAGTATCTTGATACTCAAAGCGATATTCACAGATACCCACTGGATGATTAACTCACCCGCGCCGTCCATTGACCTGTAGCCCAGATACAGGGCAGATATGAGGGCTGCCGCTCCCAAGAAGAGTATCAAACCGGGCCTCTTCTTAGCGGCAACTGCATTTCTGCTTGTTAACTGGTCAATGGTTTGCTTGGCGAATCCGTATGCTCTCTTCAGCTTCTGCTTCATTTACTTTTCTTTCACGTCTTCCATGTATTTCGAGGCGGAAGACCTCCTCGCTGCGAATAACCATACTCTGGATATTCACTTCCGGTATTGATATGGGGCCCTTAGCTCAATTTGTCACCTTTGTGACTCTTTCTATCGAGTCGATAGATCGAACGAGGAGGTATTAGGTCGATTTAGTCCCTACGAAGCCCGGTTACATGGTGCGACTGAGCGTTCGACTGAGCTCACGCCGAAGTCTCACGCCGGCGTCGCCTCGCACAAATCCAGCCCGACGTAGCCAAGCGAAGTTGGGTCCGGTTTTCCCAATCGTGAAAGGTGCTCCTTGACTCAGTACAAGATCTCCAAGCTCTCCCATCGGGAGCGTGCTTTATCCGTTATTACAGCGACGAACACACCACACACGAGCATGTAACTAAGCTCTTCCACCATGCGCTGCTAGGTTTGGACACATCGCATTCTACATGCACGTCCGCATGTGCTGTTACAGAGGATCAGCGCTGCTTGCCTGCGGCCTAGGGCTGATGGGGTTTGCTGCACATATATAGAAGGCTGATACAATCCTTGCGGCTTTCTCAACTACCTCGTTATAACTACACCAACTCCCGCACTTCTTTTTGCGAGGCTGGTGAGTGCTTCGTTTGAACCACCGCACAGAAACGCATGCAGGACGGTGTTACCCAAGTCTTCCTTCCCCACCGAAATTTCATCGCACCCATCGCTCACCACAACGATGTGGGGTTTTACAAGACTACCGTCTTTGGTTCTTCTATTCACCGCTTGAATACCCGCTTTCAGCGCCTTGTCGATTGAGGTCGAACCACCTGAAAAGTTCTTGGTAAGGACGCGCTTCATCGCCTCGCGAGCCTGGTCCTTCGTTCGCGCCTCGTACTCTTGGTATACATCCCCATCAAAGAATCGATAGTACAGCTCTGCGTCCCCGGCGATAACCGCCTTCAAGCGATTCATCAAGATACCGCACGCTGTTCCTATGCGCTCTGCGCTATCCATGGAGCCAGAGACATCGATAAGCATGTAAAGAAGCTGCTTCTTGCGGCTTCTAACGATTCGCTCTCGAACCATCATCTCCCGCGAAAGTATCTTCTGCCAAAAGAGTATGGGAGCCTCCTGATACAGCGCCCAGTTACTCTTATCTACCTTGGAGACCTCGTTGAAGCTCTCCATCTGACGCCGCTGTACATCTTCGCCGTTCGGGTCCCTTGTGACTTCAAGCGGTATGTGAGAATCCATTTCGGAATAGTGCTCTAAGGTTCGTGCAATCCTGTACATCTGTTGCTTCACAGGGTTAGAGAGGAGCTCCTCAGCGGCTTGCCTCTGGAGCTCAACATCATTAAAGTGAGTTCCCTTGGAAGCGCCGTTACCCGGCGTCTTGTCGGCAAGGAGAAGCTCCATCTCCTCAGGTGAGAGGTCGCTTAGATCTGAGAACACCGCCATAACCTGAGCTGCCGCCTCCTTGCCTGATCCCGGATTAGCTACAATATCCTCCGACTCAGCTTGTGATTGGTTCCTCTGGTATCCCCACATCTCCTTTGTGTTCTTACTCTGCATCGCGAGAACCACTGAGATAGCCTTCTCAAGCGCGGTACGTCCGGGAACCTTTGAAAAATCGATCCCTCGGTAAAAGTCCGCTGTTTTTGATAGCAGCTTCACGTGGTTGGTAACGGTCTTTGCTTGTTCCGGTTCCGAGATCCGCCGAGATAACATCTCTCGAGCGTATCGCTTGAGGCTTGGCTTAATGAGCGCGTCCCATGTGGCCATCGGATTTAGCGTTCCACCCGCCGCGAGATTGCAGAGGTCCCGAACAAAGGGTGTGTAGACCTTCCCCTGTATTTTTTGGTCCGCAAGGGCCTCTCGGATCTGAGAGTCGGAGGGGGGTGCCTTCCCCCGAGGGGGTGACGTGAGTATATTTCCCCACCTTCGAAACTGCTTGTGCACTGCCCCTCGTCTCTCCTCAAATGAGGTGAGGCGCTCCTGCGCTGACGTGGGCCGGTGAGGGAGTGAAATAGAGCCCCACTTTGTAATGGAATGCGGGGTATTCGATAGTATACTCATGCTGTCACCTTTGAAGTTTTATCTCTCAGTTTGGCCGTGAATTGGATCGCTCGTTGCGATAGCTCTTGGCTGAGCCTTTGGAGATCAGTAAGAACTCGCTTCTGGTCATCTGCGAGTCCCTTGGGGCAGCTAAAGTTACCTACCTCCTCCTCTTCGTTGGCGAGATCGGCAACGGACTGCAGCAGCTTGTGAGGATCTGTCTCGTAGGCGGTGTTCTCCCGTACCTCCTCAACTGCTTTTTGGGCTGCTTCAAGCAGGCGCGTAGCCTCTTCTTTGATCATGCGCTCGGCAAACTCAGCTGACTTTTTCTTCCCTACCTCCTCAAGTCCAGGAATATACGCCAAGTCACTCAGTGCCCTTTCATCAGGCTGAGAGAGGCACCTTTCAACGGTTGAATCCTTCACTACGTGGTATGCGTCTACGGCACTTCTCGGAGCGATAGGTTTTCCAGCCTTACCTGCCTTCGCCATGATCTCTGCGAAGACGGAATTGAACATAGGATCCTTGAAGCCAATCTTTTCAAATAGCTGCTCATAGCTCTTTGATGAATAATCCGGCCATTTAACCTCTAGCTGAAGCGGGAAGCGCTCAACAAGTGCTCTCTGGGATTCACCCAGAGCAGCTATCTCTGCTGGCGATTTATTTGTGCAAGCAATGATAACCTTGGTTTTCATAGGAAATGGATCTGCACTCTTGAAGAGGCTCTTTGATGTGAGCGTATTCTTAAGTGCACATAGCACCTGTGGCGGAGCGTCGAAAAGCTCCTCAAAGACCACCACCGGATAATTCAGAAAGCTGCGTTCCGCGTTAAAGTCGAGGATATGGTCGTCGTGGAGCTTTTTGAAATTTAGCCCACCCCACAATGTGGGCTCATCCATCCCCTCGCCGAAGTCGAGAATGTAGGCAGAGTCTCTAATTCCCAGCTGATTCAGGGCCGTCATCACCATAGCAGACTTAGCGTGGCCTGGAGGTCCCCACAGAATGACGTTTTTGCCCGTTCTGATGGCGCGCGCTAAAATACGGCTTACATCCTCCGCATAAACGAACTTCTCGTTTAAAGCGACTAACACCTCGTCAGTTTTGATGTTTTTAAGCCGCTCTACGACCTTGCCATACTCGGCCGCGGAAAGAGACTTCATCTCGACGAACTCAGGTTCTCTTTGTCGTATCTTTGGGAGTGTAAATTCACGTAGTCCATTCTCGTCATTTATTGCTGTAACCGACATATCACTCTCCTGTAAGCCATCCATAGACTTTATTCCTCATGCAAACTTTGAAGTAGAGACCCCTACTGCCGGGCTCTGAGTGTAACTATAAACAAGG
>JBIIHY010000306.1:0-4198 GCA_044235305.1 Bdellovibrionota bacterium | reverse complement strand
CCTCCCCTAAGAAGTAATACTCAAGCACAACTTAGTCTCCCCACAGCAATCTATGCGAGGGGAGAAAAAGGGCGGGTCCATTACATTGCGTTACATAACTAAAACATCCGGAAGCGGCAGATAACGTACCTTTCTGGCTGATTAACTACGGATTTCTCGTACTCTTTTTAGCGTATCACGAGCTTACTAATGCCCCATAACAAGGGGTATATGTCACCAAGTACCGCCCCAAAAGTAGCTCCAGCTACCGAACAAGAGATAGCTGCTCTTCGCACCAGTGCCGAACGTGATCTCGGCATTGTACTTACTCCACAACTACCTAGCGAAGTTCTTTTGTCGGCGAAAGAAAGAAATACTCTCTTCAACGCCCTACGCGGGAACAGAATATCCGTGACGAACATAGAAGCCGGAAAGGTAGATCTGGGCTACCTTGCACGCGCAGCCCGTTTTCAGGATGAGGTAACTCAACTCGCTACTTGCGCCAATCCTTCAGGGGTTGAAAGTATGGTAGGCCAGCGATTCGCATTTCACTCCTGTAACGCGCTCGCTTTCAACCTTCGTTACGGGGTATCACTACTCACTCCCGCACACATGCTGGGCGGAGACACTGCCTCGAATGCGTTCTTCATGGCAAAAACGTTACGTGATCATGACACGACAGCTATTACCACCTATAGCGAGCAAAGTATCATCCCACTCCTAGACCGGGACGGGGTACAGATCACAGATCGCATGCGCGAACTCGATGAAAAGCGACTGTTGCTTGCCGTTGACCTCCGGGGGTACGGTGAACTATCGAACCGCTTGAACATGGATTTCATGGGAGTGCGCTACGATTGTTGTGTAGAAGCCGTTTGCCCACCACCGAAAGAGCACATTCATATCCTGGGCCGCATCGAGGAGCCCAAATTTCCATCTCGAGACGAATTCCTACCATAAATTCTAAACTGCGCTTTGAGGTGGCTAAAGGAGGGTCTGGTAACTGAGCCGCTGTCTTTCGTAACTTAGCTCACTCTCGAACATACGCTGCTGGAACAAGATCACGCTTTGTAGCCTCGATCCGGTCATCTGGCTTCACAAGGGGCGAGCGCTCCTGACCAACGCCCAACTGATTCCTGGTAGCAATAAACTTGAGTGACCGCTCCATGATGCGCTTAAAGACAGGTGCTGCGAGGGTTCCACCGTAAATACTCTTTGCGTGCGGCTCATCCATGATAACCATGGTGGTGATTCCACGATTGATTCCCATAGAACTTGCATCTACGAAACCAACAAACGAGGCAACGTACGTTCCGGGAAGGTATCCGCGCCCAGTTGGAGACGCTTTCTGAGCCGTACCGGTCTTACCGCCGACAACTATCCCCTCCATTCGCGCGTTACCACCGGTGCCGTGTTCATCTTCAACAACACCGACCATCATCTGACGAGCAGCTATGGCGGCTTTCTCTGAAATGATTCGGCGCCCTTTCGGGACGCCCCGCTCGTCGATTACAACTGAAAGCTGGGGCAAAACGCCTCCATTAGCTATTGCTGCAACGGCTCGCACAATTTGAAGAGGCGTAACCGCGATACCCTGACCGAAGGAGTGCGTGGCTACATCGAGTCTACTCCAATTCGCCACGTTGCGAAGGATACCGGCCGACTCGCCGGCTAAACCGAGCTGAGAACTCTGCCCGAATCCAAAGGTTTTAAGGTACGAATACAGCCGTTCTTGACCAAGCTTGATACCCACTTTCGTCATTCCGATATTTGATGACCGAACAACCACATCGTGGAATGAGACCACACCAGAAGGGTGTACATCCTTAATGGTGTGAGTTGAAAACGGAAACCGTCCGTTCTCGCAGTTGATTAACTCTTTAGCCGAGACTACCCCTGCATCGATTGCTGCGGCTGCCACAATAGGCTTCATCGTTGAGCCAGGCTCAAAGACCGCTTCAACGAGCAAGTTTCTTAGCGCGCTCTTTGAATCTGTCGCAGGGTTATTGAAATTGTGGCTTGGCGATTGACTCAACGCGAGGACCTCTCCCGTCTCTGAATCAACCATAACGGCCATGGCAGCTTTGGCATTAGCCGAGGCTCGTCCAGCCTCGAGCTCTTCATCCATTATTATCTGTAGGTCTGCGTCGATGGTAAGTTGTAAGGGGTCTCCCTTGGGAAGCTCAAAGCCCCCTTCAGCGTCGTCTCCAACAACCTGAATAATATTTCCAAATGCGTCACGCGAAGCTTTCGTCGTTAGGTGATCCTCGTGCAGGCGACGCTCGTAGAGGCTCTCGATCCCTGAAAGTCCAACACCATCAATTCCAACTTTACCAATTAAAGCACTCGCTGCCTGATTGTAGGGGTAAAAACGCCGAGACTCTAAGACGGTACCCACTCCTGCAAACTGCAAATCAGAGACCTTTGTCGACTGAAAGCGCGGAACCTGGCGCTTTATCCACACGAAGGGTTGCTTTGATGAAAGCTTCTCAAGCACTGCAGCGGGTTTAACGTCAAGAATCTCTGCCAGGCTCTTTGCGACCTGCTGCTTATCTTTAATCTGCTTCGGACGAGCATACACCGACTCAGCGGGTACCGAGACGGCCATCAACTTACCGTTTCGGTCCATCACTGGTCCACGCTCAGAGGCTATTTCAACCTCGGCTACATGTTGTCGTAAAGCCCAATCCTGCCACCGCTCGACATCAGAGAACTGCAGGCTGTACAAACGCCAAACAAGCCCACTGGTCCAGAGAAGCGCAAAGAAACCGATTAAACGCAGGCGCCAGGGGCGCTCGTCACTAAGCGGGCTGTGTGTGGCGCTCAAACGTTTACCAGAGGCAAAGTCACGTCCGATTATCGCTGGACGCGCAGTCGGATTGGTTGTGCCGTGCTGTCGCCCGGCGCCCTTACTACGACCGTTATGCTCCGATAAAGTATCCGTCGCGAGCGCCATCACCGCCTTGGCTAATATGAAACTGTAATAGTCTGCTCTAGTTTATGCTCAGAGAGCCCGACCCGCTCACGCGCAGCGCGCGAAAGGGAATCAGGTCGCAGAAGAAGGGAGCGCTGCAGCTCAAGCTCACGCCGCTCCATATCGAGCTTCACCATCTGCTGACGCTCACGGGCAACCTGGTAACCGATATCGGTAGCCTCAAGCTTCGCCCATACGCGAACAGCAAATACACCCAACAACACAGTGGCAGCAAGTAGCTGCATGCGGGTTGAGGTGGTCTTAACCTCTTTCTTCACGTAAACCGATTGATACTGCAAACAAACCGTCATAAAACGCATTCCTCTTTTTTACTAACAAATTCTGAATCTGTCGCTACCAAAAGTGACACACCTTTCATTTTTTTTTACAGCTACTTCGTTAAGACTTCTTCAAACTCAAAGACGCGCAAACGCGCGCTGCGTGAAGCTGGATTACGCTCCACTTCTTCATCGCTCGGCTCGATTGCCTTCTTGTGCACAAGAGATCCGCGCCGAATATGCTCCTCTCGCTTTCCGCGCCACGACGCGGGATAAGAACCAGCCGACTCCCAACCACGCATCGTATGCGTGACAACCTTGTCTTCGATTGAATGGAAAGTAATAACCGCCAATCGAGCACCCTTTTTAACGACACCTGGCACCTGCTCAAGCAGCTCTTCAATCTCTTCTCGCTCACGGTTTACGGCCATTCTAAGGGCCTGAAACACAACTGTGGCTGGATGAACCCCAGAGCCTGTTCGCTTCCCCATCTGCGAGAGTCGCACGATCTCAGCCACCTGTTGGGCACTCTCATATGGGCGGCCCGAAATCAAAGCACGAGCTATAGAGCGGGCATTCTTGCCTACGCCGCCCTCAGCTAAAGCGATGTAGAGCTCACGCTCTGATGTACTATTGAGAAAATCTCTAGCGCTCTGTCCTGCGCTCTCATCCATGCGCATATCAAGGGCCTCTTGATCAGCAAACGAGAAGCCCCGCCCCTCACGGAGCTGGTCGGTCGACATACCGAGATCGGCCAACACGCCGTCAAACCCCCCGTGGGATGTTACTTCAGAGATTCTAGAAAACGGGGCGTGTATCAGCTCAAGACGCTCACCATAAGCGCCAGCCCAACTCTTGGCACGCTCTATCGCGCGCTGGTCACGGTCAATCGCCACAACCCACGCGTTAGCATTGGCGTTAAGAATCGCCCGCGTATGACCACCGCCCCCTAACGTACAGTCGAGAA
>JBIIHY010000035.1:0-13383 GCA_044235305.1 Bdellovibrionota bacterium | reverse complement strand
CGCCAGCCGTAGAGTAAGTGTCTACAGCCAGGCTGTTGGTAACTTGACACGCAATCTTAAG
Organism: Bdellovibrionota bacterium; assembly: GCA_044235305.1. GTDB lineage: Bacteria > Bdellovibrionota_C > UBA2361 > UBA2361 > OMII01 > OMII01. Next base: position 13,322 of record JBIIHY010000035.1, on the reverse strand, counting down.
TTTGCGCCCATAAATGGATGGTATCGAAAAGCGTCGCAGTGTTAACGGTGATGGCTTTTTTCTGGTCCTACTCATCACTTCAAGCACTTGGAACTCTTTTCCTCTCTCTAGCATCTCAGATTAAGCAGCCACTGTGTGTCAGTCCTTTGTGGCACAAGCCTTGCTGCTCTCTTGTAGTGGGGTGGTAGCAGATGGATTTTTGACACCCCACTATGGGCGTGCAAACGAGTTTTTAAGAGAGCTTATGAGAGAGCGATTGTACAGCAGGGAATCGTGGCAAGGGGGGGCGTCATTGACTGAAGAGGAGCCCCAATTTGAGAAGTCTATCCTCATAGGGCTTTGCGCATCGTGCGCCCTTGTGCTTTTCGGCGCTCTTCTTGGTGGTAGTCCCCTGAGGTTTGTAAGTCCTGGCGGATTTTTACTTGTGATTGGCGGAACGCTGGCATCTACTTTAGTGCAGTTTTCTACGCGCGATTTCCAAAATGCTCTTCATGCAGCTCGAAGCGCCATGGTAGTGCGCTCAGAACGACCTGGGGACCGAATCGGGTATCTGGTGCGCTTATCAAGACGCGTCAAAGACGAGGGCGTACTCGTTTTAGAGGATGAAGCTGCTTCTTCAACTGATCCGTTTCTACGCCTAGGCCTTGAACTCACCGTTGACGGACAACAGCCAGAGGATATCAAACGTATTCTTCGAAATGAGATGCGTATTGCAAATGACCAGGCGTGGAGAAGCGTTCAGGTATGGGAAACGATGGGCAATTTTGCTCCGGCAATGGGTCTCATCGGTACTCTGATCGGGCTTATCCAGATGTTAGGGGCGTTGCAAGATGCCGCTGCGATTGGGCCCGCTATGTCTCTGGCACTCGTGGCAACGCTCTACGGATCGGTGTCTGCAAATCTTTTTTTCTTCCCTATGGCAGGAAAACTCAGAGTTATCGCTCAAGAGCGTGAGCAATCGAAGGATATTACGGTTGAAGGCTTACTGAGTGTCGCGCGCGCTGAGAGCCCTCTGATGTTAGAACAGCGGCTCCAAAGTTTCACATCACTGGCAGCGAATCACTAGAGTAGTTGTCGGAGTAAAACGGAGGGCTGCGATGGAGATTCAGGGGTGTGACCGAAGGATCCTCAAGGCATTCTATACACAGTATGTGGCCGTCCTTCTCATCATGCTTACCTTTACAATTGGCGCCTTCCAGCGCGCGACGCAAGCGCCGATGGCAAGCCCACAAGCGGCCTCTTCGATTGAGGAGCTAGCTCCTTTCGGTGAGTTTGTTATTGCGGAACTGTTTGGGGTTGATGGTAGTGTGCCTCAGGACAATCAGAAACTTCTTGCGCTTGCGAGCATAGTGCGTAATCACGATGTGGCGATTACGCTTGGTCTGTCGTTACCAAGACTTTCATTTGAAGCCGATTCATCATCTGTTCGCCGAGCACTACGCCGGATACAAGCGCTTGAGAACTTCTTTGTCCGCGAGCAGGTACCGCTCACCGCAGTTCGCTTCATAGCAACCAACAGCACCTCGCCGGAGAACGACCTGTCCGTGAAGGTTGCAGCCGCCGAAGCCGAGGAGGCGCATGGATTATAAACCATCAACAAACGGTGTTATTTGTGGCGGTGGAGACAATGCCTCTGTCGTCTGGTTCATAAGTTTTGGCGATCTTTTGACACTTTTACTCTGTTTTTTCCTCTGTCTGACCCCCTGGGACCGTCTGGGAAAGGTGGCAAAGAGCGAGCCTAAACAGGATGTTGCAGAAAATCCTCAATCTGTCAGTTCTTTTGGCACCTCGTTTGCATCAAAGGCTAGGAGGGTGTCAAAAATTGTTGCAGAGGTCCCCGTCTTCGAGAAGGCAGATGGGCAGGTAGACCTAGCAACTATTCGACACGGTGTGACGGCTGCCCTGCTGGGAGACAAGCACCTCGCGGTGACCCTTAAAGTGTGTGAGCCAACGGAATCCCGACAGAGCCTCTTAGAGGTGTTGGGTCAGGAGGTTAAGACAGTGGTGGGGGAGGACACTTCGATCACTTTCGAAGTTTTGGGAAATTGCGAAGGCTCTTCCCTCTTAGCTCCGGTTACCGAAAAGGTAGTGGCAGCGATCAGAATTGTAGAGACGTAGACATAGGCGGAATATGGCCGAAGAACAGAAAACAGAGGGCGCAGCAGAGACAGCAGCAGCATCGCCTCTCAAGAGCAAGAAGAAGCTCTTGATTATTGGTGGCGCAGTTGCACTGGTCCTGCTTATTGGCGCGCCCACTGGTTATTTTCTCCTCAGAAAGCCCGCTCCAAAGGTTGAGGACGTTACTATCACACTCGAAGACGACAGCGGAGAGAAAGCGGGCAAGATCGAGGGAGGAGGAGACGCCCTTGAATTTGAAGAAGGGGAAGAGGTCGTTGGGGCAATCGTTCCTTTTGATACCTTCCTCGTGAACCTCACTGGCGGGAAATACATCCGCGTGCAGGTGCAGGTTGAATTTGAGTCTCTCGATGTTCCTAGTCGTTTTTATACGAGAATGGTGCCGATACGAGATGGGATAATATCTCTTCTAGCCCAACAAACAGCAGATGACCTGCTAGCAGCGAAGGGGAAGGATAAGTTGAGAATTAGTATTCGTAACGTGATGAACGAGGTTCTTCGCCGAGAAGACGTAAAGCGCGTGTATTTTACCCAATTTGTGATTCAGTAGGTGTAATATGAATCAGGTTTTGACTCAGGAAGAAATTAACTCGCTGCTTCGCGGTCTCTCGGAGGGGAGCCTTGAGGAAGATAGCATCGAGCAGCAGCAGCAGCAGAACGTCAAGAAATTTGACCTCGCCAATCAAGAGCGAATCATCCGTGGTCGAATGCCCACGATGGAGCTTATCCACGACCGTTTTGCGCGGCAGTTTCGTACGCACCTAGCTAAGTTTCTTGGAAGGACGTGTTTTGCAAACGTAGGCGCCATTGAGATGGTGAAGTTCGGACTCTTCATGAAGAAGCTTCCGCTACCATCTTCCTTGCACATCGTGCGTATGCCGCCTCTTTCTGGATATGCACTTATCGTCGTATCAGCACCGCTTGTATTCGGGGTTATCGACGGACTATTCGGAGGCAGCGGTCAGGGACGAGTAAAGATTGAGGGACGTGAGTATACGCCAATCGAGAGTCGACTTATTGGTAAAGTGGTGATGATGGCGCTTGAAGTTCTTAAAGACGCTTGGGCACCTATCCATTCCGTCGATTTTGTCTACGTGCGTTCCGAGTTTAACCCGTTGGCAATCGCCATCGTACCACCGACTGATGTGGTTATTATTGTTACGATTGAAGTCGAGTTGGAGCAGGAAAGTACTACGCTCACGATTTGTATGCCGTATTCAACCCTTGAGCCTCTTCGCGGAAAGCTTGCGACCGGTTTCCAGAGCACTCGTCTGGAAGTTGATAGCGGAGCAATGAAGCGTATGGAAACCAGCATCAAGCAGACCATGTGCTCCATGAGCGTGCAGCTTGCGCGTGGAGCTATCAAGACCAGTGACTTTTTGAAGCTGGGGGTAGGCGATACGATCACCCTCGATACAAACCCCACTGATGAAGCTCGGATTATGATCGAGGGGGCGCCGAAATTTTATGGGTATGTGGGCAGTTATCGAGGTAATAGAGCAGTCCGAATTACGCGAGATATTCCAAGAAATGATTTGATTAACATTCGAAACAGAGAGGAGCTGATTCGCCATGGCGGATAACGATGTTCAAGAAGGACTCGCAGGGGTCGCTCAGGCGGCGGCCGGAGTAGCAGAAGCAGCATCAGCGGCGTCCGGTAAGAGGGGCGGAAACAGCGCCGCTCACATGCTGGACTTTATTCGCGATGTAACTCTCCAAGTAACAGTTGAAGTCGGTCGTTCTCGCATGACCATTCAGGATCTGCTCCAGCTCGGACAGGGTTCAGTTGTAGAGCTTGAGAAGCTCGCCGGTGAGCCGCTTGATATATACGTCAACGGCAAGCCCGTAGCGCGAGGTGAGGCAGTTATCGTAAACGAAAAGTTTGGTGTTCGTTTGACGGATATTATTTCTCCAGAGGATCGAATCGAAGGTCTAGGCTCGTAGTCGTATTGAGAGGTGTTATGGTGAGAGAGTGGTCTGCTAAACGAGTGGTAGTACGCAGCTTCTTCCTATTGACTGCGTTTCTTGCATTGGGAGCAGTGGAGGTGTTTGCTGAGCTTCCAACAACACTATCACCTCAGGGCGTATCGCCTGTTGGGGCGTCGACCGAAAATTATTCTTTTGCAGGCTCGTTTGTTCGAATGATAGGAGGTTTCCTGCTTTGTCTCGGAGTATTTGCGGGCGGAATATATCTCTATCGTAGATATGGTGCTGTGGGGATTCGCGGAGTGTCTCGCCGTTTGATGATTATCGAGCGCATGCCGATAACTGCAAAGAGCGCGGTCACTCTTGTCTCGCTTGACGGGAAAGAGTTTATCGTGACCAGCGGCCCGGACAATCTTAGAGTTGTACCGACTCATGCAGTAGGCAAGGACACCTTTGATGAATCGCTGGCACTCGCATGTAACGATTCGGAGGTATGTGATGCGTAGTGGTAGTAGTCGCAGGTGGTGGAGTGTGCGTGGTGGTGTATACGCGGGCGCAATTGTGTCAGCCCTCCTAGTATCGGCTCCTGCATTTGCAGAGTCTTCGTCAACGATTCCTGATTTATCGATATCTATCGGCGGCTCGGAGATGGCTTCTAACGGATCAGTAGCCACAAGCATAAAGATCGTGCTGCTGCTGACAGCTTTGTCTTTTGCTCCAGCGATGATTCTGTGTATGACGTGCTTCACCCGCATAGCAGTTGTACTTGGAATGACTCGAACGGCGATCGGAACCGTATCTCTCCCTCCGAATACAGTGATAACAGGGCTGGCGCTTTTTCTTACTATAGCGATTATGGGGCCGATAGTGCAGCAGAGCTACGATGCTGGAATTCGTCCTTACCTGGAGGGGCAGATGGCTGCCGAAGAGGCTCTGGTAAAAGCTGGAGCTCCGCTAAAAAAGTTCCTTGTAACTCATGCGCGCGAAAAAGACTTGGCACTCTTTCTTCAGATTACTCGCTCAGAGCTGCCCAAAAGCGCCGAAGATGTGCCGTTCTTTGTCGCTGTTCCGGGTTTTATCTTGAGTGAGCTCAATACAGCTTTCCAGATTGGTTTTTTGATTGCACTGCCGTTCCTTGTGCTCGATATGGTTGTGTCTTCTGTGCTCACCTCGATGAGTATGATTACGCTCCCGCCGGTGGTGATCTCGCTACCGCTCAAGTTGATGCTCTTTGTGCTCGTGGACGGATGGCACTTGATTATAAGCTCTCTTGTAAAAACGTATAAGGTGTAGAGGAAAGGGCGCTGTATGCAGATGGATGATTTTCTTAGATTGGGGCAGGTGGCGATTCAGACTGCGTGCTACACGGCTGCTCCTATTCTTGTCTTTGGTCTCGTTGCCGGATTTATCGTAAGTATTTTCCAAGCTGCCACTCAGATTAACGATCCAGCGCTTGCGTTCATTCCCAAGATGGGCGCTGCAATCGTCGGTATGTTGTTGTTTGGGCATTTTATGATGAACCGAATCGCCGGTTTTACGGTGTACGTGATAAGTCAAATCGGTAACCTCGGACCGCAATAGGTACGCAAAGAATCATATGGAGGCCTTGCCTGTATACGCACTCCTTGAGCAGATGATGCAACGGCTGGACGTGTGTTGGACGTTCATGCTGTTGCTCTCACGATATGCGATTTTTTTTCTGGCTGTGCCGGGTATAGGAGGGGGGCCTGCAGGGCTTGTCGTTAGGTATCCTGCAGTGGTTGCGCTTAGTCTTGTTTCGCTCGACCTGAACAACATAGCGCCTCTTCCATCAAACGTGGTGATTATGGCTGGTCACTTTGTTTCCGAGCTGGTGCTTGGAGGTGTCGTTGGAATGATTCCAATTTTGATTGTCGCCGGTGCGCAGACTGCTGGGCATTTGGCGAGTGGAACTATGGGCCTCAACGGAGCGCAGATGGTTGATCCGACCACTTCGACATCTCTATCCGACTTAGCCCGCATTTACAGTGACATTTCAGTAATTATTTTTCTCATGGTAGGAGGGCATCACGTGGCGATTGAGCAGTTGGCCGCTTTTAGCCATAGTGTGACCCCTGGAACATTTATGCTCTCAGAGGGGGGGCTTAACCTGCTCATCGAGCACAGCGCGAGAGTCTTTGAGATGGGGTGCTTGATGGCTGCTCCGGTTATTGTAGCGCTTCTCTTAACCAATTTCGTTTTGGGTATAGTGTCGAAGGCGGTTCCGAGTGTGAATGTTTTTATGCTCAGCTTTCCCCTGACTATCGGGATCGGATTGACTCTATCAATGCTGGCATTGCCTGAGATGCTCTACTTCCTCGCGCGGCAGTTCACGGGCCTTGAGGGCTTCTTTATGGCCTTGGCACGTTGAGCGCACAGGGTGTCGAAATTATGACACCAAAGACTACATAAGTTGCTGAAAAAAGGAAGTTATCATACGGCATGCTCTTTGCCTTCAGCACTCCCATAGGTTTGCAAACGTATGATGTGACAACTGTCTGACGGTATGTCGCAAACGCATCGGTCATCGCCGAAGCAACTGCAGGATTAGTTAGTAATGGCCTCAGATACCTTACCAGAACAACGGACCGAAGCACCCACAGACCGGCGTATGGGAGAGCTTCGCAAAGAGGGAGCTCTGTTCCATTCAACCGACTTGGAGCACTGTCTGGTGCTTATCACGGGTTTTGTTGTGTTGTGTTGGACGTGGAACTCTCTGTACCGAGACCTCTGCTACGTCCTCGTACGCTCATTCAGGATGATTGAAGATCGCGCCTTTCTTTCGGTCAACGACCTTACCAACGGCTTTATTCGCTTGCTTCTCCTGCTTGTGCCGGATGTGATGATCATTACGGGGTGCGTAGCAATCGTTGCATCGCTCTCGGTAATGCTCCAGACAAATTGGAATCGTCGAGATAAGTGGATCAAATTACGCTGGGATATGCTCAACCCTATACAGGGTCTTAAGCGCATCATTTCAATTCAGGGATTCGTAAACCTTCTGAAGTCATTGGCTAAACTGGCTCTCATACTTCCGATCGGATACTGGGTCTTAAAGGCGCACGCTCCTTACATGGTTCGGCTGGTGCACATGTCTATTCCCGATATTATGGAGCTCGTTGGTACCACGCTGAGAGCTGTGTTCTGGAAGATTGTATACGTTCTGATAGCTCTAGCCGCGTTTGATATTGTGTGGGGTAAATTTCAGTGGTTACGCACCAACAAGATGACCAAGCAGGAGGTTAAGGACGAGCGCAAGGCGACAGAGGGAGATGAGACTATGCGTCGTAAGATCATCGCTAAGGGAATGCAGCGGCTCTCCCAGCGGCTCAGGAAAACAGTTCCGAAGGCTGATGTTATCGTGACGAATCCGACGCACTTTGCAGTTGCATTGCAGTATGACCGCGAGAGAAGCGCTGCTCCGATAGTTGTAGCAAAGGGAGCAGACTTTATGGCGTTCAGGATCAGAGAGATAGCCCAAGAGCACGGGATTCCAATCTTGGAGAGAAAAGCCCTGGCTCGTTCGTTGTACGCCTCCACGGAGGTTGGCAGAGAGATACCTCGTGACCTCTTTAAGGCGGTCGCAGAGGTGCTCGCATACGTATATCGACTTAAGGGCAAAACAGCGCGCAAGAGTGTGACAGCGCGATAGTAGGTGAGAGGGTTAGGTATGGCAACGGCTACAACAGCAGGGATACTTGGTAAGGGACTTAAGCCCACGCACTTGCTCATACCAGTCGCTCTTATCGGAATTCTTGCGATACTCATATTTCCGCTGCCAACGCCCCTTCTCGATGTGTGTATTGCGCTGAACATCACGATATCTCTCATAGTCCTCTTTACCTCTCTGTACATCGATAAGCCGCTGATGTTCTCGTCCTTTCCGGCTGTGCTTCTGGTCACCACGCTCTTTCGACTCTCTATGAACGTAGCCTCAACACGTTTGATTCTTCTGAATGGCGGCTCGGGTATGGACGCAGCTGGGCATGTTATCCAGGCGTTTGGACAATTCGTGGTCGGCGGAAATTACATTATCGGAGTTGTGATGTTTATCTGTATCAACATCGTCAATATCAAAGTTCTTACGAAAGGATCGTCGCGTATCGCTGAAGTGGCTGCTCGATTTACGCTCGATGCGATGCCTGGAAAACAGATGGCGATCGACTCAGACCTCAATATCGGCCTGATTAATGACAAAGAGGCGCGCGCCCGAAGAAAAGAGTTAGCCCAGGAATCTGAATTTTACGGAGCCATGGACGGAGCTGCAAAGTTCGTAGCAGGAGATGCTGCAGCGGCGATAATCCTGATTGGAATCAATATCGTGGGTGGACTCTTAATCGGAATCTTGCAGCATGGAATGGATTGGAAGGATGCTGCTCAGACCTACACAATCCTGACCATCGGTGAAGGTCTTGTTGCCCAGATTCCGTCTATCATTATTTCAGCAGCTTCTGGATTGATCGTTGCTCGAGCTGCTTCGGGAGATGATCTCGGTTCGGAGGTGGTGGGTCAGCTCGGTCAAAACGCCCGTCCGTTGTTTCTTACGTCGGCTGTTTCAATTGCCATGGCAGTGTTGCCTGGTCTTCCATTTATCCCGTTTATGCTCTTAGGGTTAGGAGCAGGCGCTTTGGGGTTCGTGAAGCAGAAAACCGCTGCTGAGCTAAAGGTGAAAAAAGAGGCTGAAGATAAACTTAAGCCGGTCGAGACAACTGGGCCTAAGCCAGGAAGCACAGAGGAAGTAACTACGCTCCTTGCTATCGATACTCTAGAACTAGAGGTTGGATACGAATTAGTTCAAATCGTAGAGGGTGGCGACCTCGTTGAGCGCATTCGCTCTATTCGTAGGCAGTTTGCGATTGATTACGGGTTTATTGTTCCACCGATTCACATCCGTGACAATGTGCGCATCAAGTCGAACGAATATCGCTTCCTTCTTAAAGGAACTGTCATCGGTTCGGGGAACCTTAAGCCTCACCACCTGCTGGCGATGGATCCAGGAAATGTTAGTAACCCTGTGCAAGGAACAGCTACTAAGGAGCCAGCATTCGGTCTTGACGCGCTCTGGATATCGGAGGGTGACAAGGAGCGAGCTCAATTTAGCGGTTACACAGTTGTTGACCTATCAACGGTTATTACAACGCACGTCACTGAGCTTGTTCGCTCACATATGCACGAGTTACTCGGTCGCCAGGAGGTGCAGCACCTCGTTGACAACATGCAGAAGCAGGCTCCAAAGGTGGTGGAAGAGCTCATTCCATCGGTTCTCACGGTGGGAGGAGTGCAGCAAGTGCTTGCGTTGCTGTTGCGGGAGCAGATTAGTATTCGTGACCTTAAGTCTATCTTGGAAACATTAGCTGACTGGGCCCCACACGTTAAGAGTCCCGAAAAGTTGGCTGAATTCGTGCGTCGCAAGTTTTCGCGAAGTATCACGTCAAAGTTCGTTACTCCGGATGGTGTGCTGCCGCTTGTAAGCTTAGCGCCGCAGGTGGAACGACTTATGAGTGATGCTCTTCAGCAAACGGATGAGGGCTCATTCTTGGCGCTTGAGCCGGGAGTGGCTCAGTTGATTATCGGAAAGCTTGGGCGAGCGTCAGAGCGGTTTGGTGAGATCGGACAGTCACCCGTGCTGCTCGCACCAGGTCACTTGAGACCAGCTGTATTCAACTTCGTTAATCGGTTTGCCCCTGGATATGCAGTGATTAGCCATCATGAGATAGCTGCAAACACTCGGGTACAGTCGTTGGGAGTCATAGGAGTAAATGATTAGGTAGAGAACTATGCGCACAAAGGTTTTTAAGGGTGACTCGCTTCCAGCCGTAATTCACCAGGTGAGAGCTGAATTTGGTGACAACGCGGTTATCATTAATACGCGTGAATACGGTACCCACCAGATTGAAGTTGAAGTCGGTTGGTGGGCGCAGGGCGAATCGGTTGAGCAGCTGTTCCATGAGGAGGAGCCCACCTTGGGGGTTCTTGCGGACCTTGTTCACGATGAAGATATTAGTGGAGCGCTTCGTGCTCAGGGGATAAGTGGAGAATTACGCGATTTCTGTGAAAGGCATCTCCCAAAAAAGAAAGGTGACACATGCGACCGTCTCTCGCATGCATTATCTAAGATCCTTAATTTTAATAGCGCTACTCCATTTGATTCGAGATGCGTTGCTATCCTTGGACCCTCTCAGTCAGGTAAGACAACTACTCTTATAAAGTTGGCTGTGCGCCTGCGAGAGGCGTTGGGGTGTTCTGTAGGTCTCGTATCAGCTCAGGCGGGAAGTGAGGATCACCAAGAGCGACTAACGGCGTATGCGGACCTTCTCGATATTCCCTTAGCAGTTGCAGAGGAGCGGGGAAGAGCCGCTGACCGAATCCCTGCTGCTGTGGGCCAATTAGAGGAGAGCGATCTGATATTGATAGACACTCCGGGTGCCGACCCGCGTAACGAGAAGGAGCAGCTACAGCTCTCAAAGCTGCTGCAAAAGTGCGGCAGGATGGAGAAGTTGCTCGTTGTCCCTGCATCACTTGATTTTGTTCAGCTCCGACTGCTTTTGCAGCGTTTCGAAGTATACGGATGCTCGCGGCTTGTGGTTACAAAATTAGATCAGTGTGGTCGTTTAGGGGGGCTCATTAATGCAATTTCAGAGAGCGACCTGCCACTTGGATTCTTCGGCTGCGGTGACCGGATTCCGCAAGACATAGAGCCGGCATCTGCTCGTAGGATGGCATCGCTGCTGCTTCGCAAGATGCATTAAGCGGGATAAAAGCGGTTGGCTTGCAAGATTAACGAGCCGTCCGGCGGTGAAACTGAATCAAAACAAGGGATAGAGCGCCATGAACCAGGATGGTCGTCGCAGAAAGAGTAGTAATGCGTCTTTAAACGGATTTAGCATGAGAAAGCAGGGAGTTACGCGAGTGGTAAGTTTCACCAGTGGTAAGGGTGGCGTTGGAAAGACCCATACCGTCACTAACCTCGCGATTTCATTGGCCTCTCAAGGGTTGTCGGTGTTAGTTCTTGATGCGGATTTAGGATTAGCAAACGTAGATGTGCTCCTAGGTCTAAAGCCAAAGGGAACTTTGCACGATGTACTAAAGGGTTCGTGCGGTCTTGACGATATCCTTATTGAAGGGCCGGGTGGAATTTCTATCATCCCGGCAGCCAGCGGTATTGAAGAGATTCAGTCGTTGCGTGCCGAAGAGAAGATGTTGCTGTTGGAGGAGATAGAGCGAGTCGCACACCGATTCGACTACCTCTTGATCGATACGCCGGCAGGCATCAGCTCAGATGTTATGTACTTCAATAGTGCGGCTGCTGAGGTGGTGTGTGTCATTACGGGGGAGCCGACATCGCTCACGGACGCATATGCGCTCATTAAGATTCTGAGCTCATCGTACGGCGAACGAGACGTCTCAATCGTAGTAAATAACGTAGCTTCAGAAGATGAAGCACACGTGGCTTTCAAAAAATTAGCGCGGGCAGTAGAGAGGTTTTTGCAAGTTGATGTGCGGTATCTCGGTTGGATTCCGAGCGATTCAACGGTTCGTGAATGCATAATGCAGCAGCGACCGATATCGGCGGAGTTTCCCTCAAGTAAGGCAGCGATGGCGCTGTCTGGACTGGCAAAGAGGATTGAGATCGAGCGACCGACGCAGAGGGTGAAAGGGGGGATGCAGTTCTTCTTCCGTCAGTTATTGGAGCTAGATTCGTATGGCGAAGACGCAAGCTGCTGATACGAAGACGCGCCCTTCACGCTTTTTGTTCATCAAGACGCTGTGTAACCTCACTATCTTGGTCGCATGCCTTGTCCTATTTGTTGGCGGAATACAAGAGGGCGTTCGCACGAGTAAGATCGTGTTTAACTGTCTTCTCGTGTCCGTGGTGATAGGAATGGCATTTTGGGCAGTAATTCGTGCGATGGCGAGTTATGAGGAGATAAACGGTGGCAAAGCCTAAACGTTCGGCCGTAGAAGCATACAGAAGCATCGACGAGTTTGAGAAAGAGGAGCTTATTAGGAGCTACCTTCCACTCGTCAAGAAGGTCGTGCACCGACTCTCAGGTCGCCTTCCCAAGGATATCGACATCCAGGAGATGCTCAACTCGGGTATCATCGGACTCGTTGATGCACTCGAAAAATACGATCCGAAACACGAAACAAATTTTAGCACATATGCGCAATTTCGAATCCGCGGAGCGATATTAGATAGCTTCCGTTCGCAAGACTGGTTACCGCGCTCGCTGCGATTTAAGTCGCATAAGATAGAACTCGCTTATCAGCGCATAGAGCAGAAGCTTGGGCGACCAGCCTCCGATGAAGAAGTTGCTCAGGAGCTCGGTATTACTGTAGAAGATCTTCAACGGCTTCTTGGAGAAGTTGGTAGCATCGTTATGCTCAGCTTCGAAGAGCTTGGTTTTGGTCACGGAGAGGAGCGCTTTCAAGCAGAGGATTGGCTCGCAAGCAAAGGGCAAGACCCTCTCAATAGACTTCTCGGCCATGAGAAGGTAAGTGTGATTGCGCGCGCTCTTGATAGGCTCCCTGAAAAAGAGCGTTTGGTTATCAGCTTGTACTTCTACGAAGAGCTTAATCTCAAAGAGATCGGTGAGATCCTCGGAGTCACTGAGTCTCGAGCATCTCAGATCAGGTCGCGTGCCTTGATTCGATTAAAGAACTATCTCAAGAAGGCAGTATAGGTGTGCTGTTTCACCTCGCTCTGCCTCTACCACGAGCGGGAGATACATGAAGGAAAAGCTGAGTCGAGCAACAGTATCGGTGCCAGATGACGGCACGTTGTCAGGCGCGGGCCACATCCTCGTATTTCACAACCCCGACGCGATGGGGGCTGAGCAGTGTGCCGTCATTGCAAAGCACATAGAGAGTGCTGAAATTCGAGAGGTTCACTCCTTGCGTGCTTACCGCGAGGCGCTCTCGCAGCAAGATTACGACGTCGTCGTGCTTGACTACGATATTCCAGGAGTCCCGAGTAAGGAGCTCTTGATGCAGCTTCAGTTGCGAGACTGCGAGCCAGAAGTTCTACTTGTCTCTGCGTGTGATAATCCTCAGACTGTCCGAAATATTGCAGCAGCCCGAAAGCGCTACATTGTGCGTGATGATAATTGGGGAACTGAAGTATCGTACGCCATTAGAGATATGCTGCGCATCCGAAAACTCGAAGAAGAGATGGCTTTTGTCCGAGCTCGTCTCACGGAGGCCAACTACAAGCTTGAAGAGAAGAATCGGCGTCTCGATGA
>JBIIHY010000305.1:0-4233 GCA_044235305.1 Bdellovibrionota bacterium | reverse complement strand
GTCTGTTCACTCAGTTAGGTTTACCTCTCGGTGGTCTTGAGCAAAAGTGAGTTCGGGTTCACTAAGACCAACACGTTCATGTCCCGATATAATCAAAAAGCCCGCACTAGTTTCGTCGCCGGTTGCTTAAATTTAATCTGTTTTGTCGAATAAATAGGGGCTTACGGGGGGTCCAACCCCTTGACTATTTACGCCTACTCTAATTAGATCGGGGGGGTTTGACCTCGCCGGTCAAAGAGGATTTTTTGAAGATACTCACGTGAGTAGTCTGTGTATTAAGGCCTGAGTGTTTGAATACTCTGAGGTGGTAATGCGCACGTCGCACGAGAGATGAAAAACCTCCAAAGAGCTGCTTAAGGGGCTCTTTACAGCGTCCGGGCTTATTCTTCGCTCGGCGCGTGATACAGGCGAAAAGTCTTATTTTTTTTATAAAGACCATTTAGGAGACGTGTTACATGGCAACACCTGAGGAGATATCAGAGCGAGTTAAGTCGATTATCGTAGAGCAGCTTGGTGTCAGCTTGGAGGAAGTTACTCCTCAGGCGTCGTTCATTGAGGACCTTGGCGCTGACTCTCTCGATATCGTTGAGCTGATCATGGCTCTCGAAGAGGAATACGATATGGAGATTCCTGACGAGGACGCTGAGAAGATCCAGACTGTTGAAGATGTTACTAAGTACATCCAGGGTAAGCAGTCGTAAATAATGCTGAGCAGAACAACCGCTTCTTCGAAGCACTAGTTTAGTATGCTCACAGGGCCCCTCGAGGGCCCTTTTTTGTCTAAAAGTTTGTTGCACGCTACTTAAGTTTTAAGCCGGAGTTCTTCATGACAACCAACGCAGGATCCTACGAGGCTCGAAAGCGCCCTTTGCGCGAAATCGACCAAGCTATTTACGACCTCATCAATAAAGAGACTGAGCGGCAGGAGTTTGGTTTAGAGATGATCCCGAGCGAAAACTTCGTCAGTGAAGCGGTGCTCGAGGCGATGGGCTCAACGCTCACCAATAAGTACGCAGAGGGGCAGCCCGGTAAGCGTTACTACGGCGGATGTCACGTAGTAGACGAGGTGGAGACTATCGCCAGCTCTCGCGCTTGCGAGCTTTTTGGCGCTGATTTCTGTAACGTTCAGCCGCACTCTGGCGTTCAGGCTAACCAAGCAGTGTTTGAGGCGTTCCTAAAGCCGGGAGACACCTTTATGGGTCTTAGGCTTGATCAAGGTGGACACCTTTCTCACGGAAGTCCTGTAAACTTCACTGGACGACACTACAACGTTGTAGCGTACGGTGTTCGGGAAGGGGATTGTCGCATTGATCCCGACCAGGTTCGGTCGCTTGCAAAGCAACACAAGCCCAAGCTGATAATTGCCGGAGCCTCGGCTTACTCGCGTGAATTTGACTGGAAGGTATTCCGTGAGGCCGCTGACGAGGTTGGTGCGATATTTATGGCGGATGTAGCTCACTATGCGGGCTTAATCGCAGGTGGCGCGTATTCTTCGCCGGTTCCGTATGCAGATATCGTTACAACAACAACCCACAAGACCTTGCGTGGGCCACGCTCTGGTATCGTTATGGGCCGAGCTGTTCACCAGAAGGCGATTAACAAGGCGGTGTTTCCGGGGCTTCAAGGTGGACCGCACATGCATACTATCGCGGCAAAAGCGGTGAGCTTTAAAGAGGCTCTTTCGCCAGACTTTAAGGCTTATGCAGCAAACGTGGTTGCAAACGCTCGAGCATTGGCTGATGAGCTTGTGCGGCTTGGTCTCCAAGTTGTATCGGGCGGCACAGATAGCCATCTCTTACTCGTTGATCTGCGCCCAATCGGCCAAACCGGTAAGATCGGAGAGGAAGTGCTCGATAAGGTAGGTATTACCTGCAATAAGAACACGGTGCCATTTGATCCACAGCCACCAGCAGTATGCAGCGGTATCCGGCTTGGAACACCTGCGCTTACAACCCGTGGAATGGGAGTTGCTGAGATGAAGCAGATAGCAGGGTTTATCTTTCAAGCTTTATCTAACGTGTCAAATGAAGCTGCCTTAAGTTCAGTGAGCGAGGGTGTCGTTGAACTGAGCAAGCGCTTCCCGCTCTACAAGCACCGTTTGGTGAAGTAATAGCGTAAGGATGGTGTAGATGTTTTGCCCGAAGTGCAACTCGGAAAAAACCTCGGTGACTGATTCTCGCGGCGATGGGGGTGCTATTCGCCGGCGCCGTGAGTGTCAGGAGTGTGGTTATCGCTTTACCACCTACGAGCGAGTAGAGCTTGCATTGCCGGCAATCATTAAAAAAGACGGCAGCCGAGCAAATTTTGACCGCGAAAAGATTCGCGGCGGGTTGCGACGAGCATGTGAAAAACGGCCTGTAAGCACCGAGATTATCGACGTGGCCGTTGAGGCGATCGAGCGAAAGGTAACTGAGCTGTGTCAAAACGAGGTTGATAGTCGGACTATCGGCGAGCTTGTGATGGAACAGTTGCGCAAGATCGATAAGGTAGCCTACATCCGCTTCGCTTCGGTATATCGCGAGTTCTCTGATGTTAGTCAATTTGTCGACGAGTTAAAGAGTCTCGGTGGGGCGAATTCGCAAAGCGCTGCCGCCAGCAAAACGACGCCGCGCGCTGTTGGGGATTCTTAAGAAATTCTATGGGTGTTCCCCCGCGCAGCGCTGAGATAGCCCTTGATCCGTTTGAAGACGTCCTTTCTGAGTTTCGTGCCGGGCGCCCTGTTGTTGTAATTGATGACGCTGAGCGTGAGAACGAAGGTGATGTTATTATCGCTACCGATGCTATCACGACAGAGCTCGTTGCATTCTTGATGCGCGAGGCGCGCGGTCTTATCTGTGTCAGTATCTCACGAGAAGTTGCCGAGCGCATACAGCTTCCATTCCAGGCAGTGAGTAACAATTCTCCTTTTCAGACCCCGTTCACCGTTAGCGTTGATGCTAAAGAAGTAGGCAGCGTGGGAGTGACCGCTACCGGGCGAGTGGCAACGATGAAGAAGCTCCTTGATCCTTCTGCCGCTCCAAGCGACTTTGTTAGCTCCGGTCACGTCTTTCCGCTTGTTGCGCACGATGCCGGTGTAATAGCCCGTCAGGGGCATACCGAGGGCTCTTTTGACCTTGCGCGTATCTGTGGTTTCTCTCATTCGGGAGTTCTGTGCGAGATCCTTAATCCTGATGGTTCGATGTGTCGAGGAGCGGCTTTGCAGGGCTTCGCGTCAAAGCATAGTTTGAAAATTACCTCGATAGGGGCCATTCAAGAGTACCGCGCACTCAACGAGATTTCGGTGCGTGCCCTCGGGGTAAGCGAAGTCGAAACGTCGCATGGACTCTTTAAGGCGCATATCTTTGCTGATGATGTTGAAGGTAAAGAGCACATCGCGTTGGTGCGAGGAGATCTCAAGGGTATGCCATCATCGTACTCCCCGCTGGTCAGGGTTCACTCAGAGTGCCTTACCGGGGACGTATTTGGGAGTCGCCGGTGCGATTGCGGCTTACAGCTTGATGGTGCCTTGCGGGTCGTAGCAGATGAGGGTGCCGGAATCATCCTCTATCTGCGCCAAGAGGGTCGTGGAATCGGGCTAGGAAACAAGATTAAAGCGTATCAGCTCCAGGAGCAGGGGCTTGATACGGTTGAAGCGAACCTTCAGTTGGGATTTGAAGCAGATGAGCGCAGCTTCGCTGTAGCTGCTCACATGCTGCTCTCTCTTGGTATTAGATCGATACGATTGATAACGAACAACCCACGCAAGTCCAAAGAGCTTGAGGCGTGGGGGGTTACCGTTGCAGCGCGTGTGCCGACGGTGGTGAGTGATGACCCGTGTAGCGCGCGTTACTTGCAGACTAAGCGAGAGAAGCTTGGGCATCTGTTGCCGTGATCCTAAAAACCTTGGCTCCTCGACGGAATTAGTGGGTAGTAGCGGGCAGAGCTACGGCATAACCCGTGTATTGTCCAACTAAAAACGAGGTTCTTGCATGCACGTGCACGATGGATAGTTGCTTCTATGTAGACCTCTAGGGCTACTTTTTCTCCGAGTAAGATGTGAAATATCAGCACTTTCTCTGCGTTTGCGCGCAACTTATTTGGAAGATTGTCGAACTGCTACGCTTCAGCTCGTTAGCCGCTGAGTAAGGTTTTTTTGAGTAGCCCCGGTACAGGATTGATAATACTCCTTGATAACCGGGTCCTTCCTTACAGCTTTCCAAGCGGCTTCAACCAGCATATGACGCAAGCGGGTGT
>JBIIHY010000304.1:0-4257 GCA_044235305.1 Bdellovibrionota bacterium | reverse complement strand
ATGCCTCTCGGTGACTCAATCACCGAATCGTCGGAGCAATTTTCAAGCTATCGCCTCACGCTGTGGAGAGAGCTTCGCGCCGCAGGGTGCAAAGTTAATTTTGTAGGATCGCGGCGGGGAGTCTCTGTCGGACACCGAGACCAACCTAGCGTTGCTCCAGCAAACCCGAACTTCGACCAGGACCACGAGGGCCACTGGGGATATCGTGTTGACCAAATCCTCACGCACCTTGCGAAATGGTTAAAGAAAGCTTCACCGGATATCGTGCTCATTCATCTCGGCTCAAATGATGTATTCCAGAAACAGAGCATTCGCTCAACGACAAGGGAACTAACTTCTGTAATCGAACTGATTCATCTTCACAATCCGAGAGCAATCACAATCATCGCGCAGCTTATTCCGTCAAGTCGACAAGCGCGCTCGATTCAAAGTCTCAACCGTCAAATCACCGAAATAGCGAGAAGAAAAGACTCACCCACCCACCCTGTGATCGTTGTGAATATGCACAAGGATTTTTCTATTAGTAAGGAGTTGCAACCAGATGGGGTACATCCCAACGATGCTGGCGACCGAAAGATTGGTACTCGCTTCGCCTCGGCACTGCTAAAGACTCTGACTCAGAATCAGTGACCATCTGCAATCGCTGGTTTCGATTTTTCTTGACTTATCGAGCGCCTGTCCATATCCTCAAATCTTATGGCATTGATTTTTTCGTCATACTCCTTCTCTCTCTATTTCCCGCCCCGCGGGTAAAAATCTTTTCTTTCCGACATTTATATTTTTTCAACCCCTCAGCAGATAACCAGCCAGACAAGGAGCTGGTGGTCTAGGTCACTCATAGAATACGTATATGGCTACAACAGAGAACATTCACATCCAATCGCTGACTCCTCTGCCGACCCCTTCAGCAGTGCACAATTTATTACCATTAACTTCGACTGCGGAATCGTCAGTGCTTCAGGGACGCGCCGCTATTGAGGCGATACTCTCTCGGAGAGACGCCAGAAAAATTGTAGTGGTTGGGCCGTGCGCTGTGTACGACCCCGAAGCAGCTCTTGAGTACGCGCGCAGACTGGCAGCTCTGGCACACCAAGTTCGTGACTCTATACTGGTTGTCATGCGCGTTTATTTTGAGAAACCGCGAACTACAACCGGCTGGAAGGGGCTCATTAACGATCCCCGCCTTGATGATTCATTTCACGTTGAGGAGGGCCTCTGTATCGCACGGAAGCTTTTGCTGGATGTTGCAGAACTCGGATTACCGATTGCTACCGAAGCGCTCGACCCAATTGTGCCGCAATATATAGGTGATCTGATATCGTGGACTGCCATCGGCGCTCGTACGGCTGAGAGCCAGACCCACCGCGAGATGGCGAGCGGGCTCTCTTCTCCCGTAGGATTCAAGAACGGGACTGATGGAAATATACTCGTTGCCATACAAGGCATCGTCTCAGCCATGCAGCCACATCGCTTTCTTGGAATAAACCAAGATGGACAATGCTGCGTTATTCAAACGAGCGGCAATAGGTATGGGCACCTGGTGCTACGCGGCGCAAAAACCCCTAACTACGATGAGCAGAGTGTTGCTGCTGCTGCACTGCTTATGACGCAGAACGGCATGGAACCCTCAATAATCGTCGACTGTAGCCACGGCAACTCGAACAAAGACCACAAGCGGCAGGGGCATGTCTTCCGGGCGGTGCTTGAGCAAATAAGAAACGGTAGTCCTTCCGTAGTCGGTTGGATGCTCGAGAGCAATCTGCATGAAGGCAAGCAGGACCTAGCCCATAAGCCGCTTAAATATGGGGTCTCAATAACAGATTCCTGTATCTCGTGGGAGGAAACAGAGGGTCTCATTAAGGAGGCTGCTGTCTAAGAGAGTAATCTCAAAGCTCAGTAACGTTCGAAGAATCGGGCGGACCTGGAAGGTCCGCGGTCCAGGAGCTACGAAACCTCTAAGCTAATGCTGACTGGGATTCATTGTCTAGGATAGGGCGCCTGCGATTCCTAACGCCTCAGCTTCCTCACGCAAACCAAGAATCACATTCAGTATGTGCTCCTCTAGTGACACCCCTAATTCTTGTGCTCCGAGGTTGATGTCATCGCGATTGCAACCCTTTGCAAACTCTTTAGTCTTTAACTTCTTGATGACGGATTTAGGTTCCAAAGTGAATATGGATTTATCCGGACGCACGTAGGTGCATGCAACACAAAACCCCGCTAACTCATCAACAGCGAAAAGAGTCTTAGCAATCTGACTCCTTCGAGGTACTCCTGAGTAAGTTGCGTGACCTAAGATCGCTTCGATTATCTCTTCTGAGTACCCTTCATCCCGCAAGATCGGCGCTCCACTCATGGGGTGCCCTCCGTTGGCGTAATCTGGAAACTTTTCGTAATCGAAATCGTGCAACAATCCACAGATGCCCCACTGCTCAACTTCGCTATCTGACAGATTGAATTTCTTTGCATACCACCTCATAGCTGCTTCAACAGACATACAGTGCTTCCGTAAGCTATCAGAGGTGACGTAGGAGTGGAGTAGCGCTAGAGCTTCTGTTCGATTCTTCATCGTATACATGTGCGCACTGTGAGGTGGAATTTCAAGGGGAGTTGCTCTCTCACGCACTATGCTGTTTTCTATATTTCGCTACAACGACATCCAGGCGGCGTATCAGCATGGTCCGGCATAACCTGCGTGGCCTATTACTCATCACGAGAGGTAGCAGCTATCACTACTGCCTCATGAGGGCGCTGCCTTTAGGGATTGGAGGTTGGAGTTCCAAACTACGCGTCGATTTTAGCTTTGATTTCATTAAGGCTCATCACCCTACTTAATGCCGCACTCGAACATCAGGCCTTTGGTCTCCGTGCCGGAGGGAGTAGTAACGGCTTTTTTACTGTTTCCTAATAGTTCTTGCGCCGCAAAAGTCTAGATTTCACGAGATTATGGTCGATAAAAGTCTGTGCAATTTACCCACTCGATGCTATAGTAGTTGCTAAGATATGAAAACAACCCACCTATTTAGACGCGACCTTATGACTGACCTGGTTACTTGGTCTTGTAACCCCTCTAGGCGTCCGTTGGTCCTAGAGGGAGCTCGTCAGGTAGGCAAAACAGCACTACTCCATTTACTCGGGGATACGCATTACTCAAACAAGTTTTATTTTAACTTCGAAAGAGACCGAGAGCTTCACAGTGTTTTCGCTCCCAACTTCGATCCCAAGAGAATCATCGAAGAGCTCGAAATAAAGGTCCGTACGAAAATTGACCCGTCGAAAGACCTAGTGATCTTTGATGAGATTCAAGCATGCAACCAGGCTCTCACCTCTCTCAAATACTTCTCTGAGGAAATGCCTGGTGCACACATTGCGAGTGCTGGGTCGCTTATCGGATTGCATTTGGGGGAGGGGTCGTTTCCCGTGGGGAAAACGCAACGCATATCACTGCTGCCCCTCTCTTTTGTTGAATTTCTTGCCGCATTAGACGAGTCGCTGTTATCTGACAATTTACGGGCATTGAAGCCGAACGAGGACGTGACACCTTTCATAACCCAAAAGCTCTGGGAATATTTCCTCACCTACCTCGTTGTGGGCGGTATGCCGGCTGCAGTGCGCGCGTGGAAAGAGGAGGATTCCAAGCTTGACAAGATCAATCGAGTAGCAGATGTGCAGGAAAGCATAATAAGAGACTACCTTGCAGACATCACAAAACATTGTGGCACTGAAAACGCGTTGCATATTGAGGCGGTGCTAAGAAGCATCCCAGAGCAACTCGCTCGCGAAGTTGATGGGTCTGCCTCGAAATTCCAATTCAAAAATGTTGTTCGTGGCAAAAAAAGCTATCTGGAGCTTCGTGGACCAATTAACTGGCTAGAAAAAGCAGGGCTCATATATAAAGTTCCAATAGCTGAGCGGTCCGAACAGCCACTTGCAGCATACTGCAAAGAAAATCGATTCAAATTGTACTTCTTCGATGTCGGACTGCTCCGAGCACTTGCGCATTTCTCTGCGGAGTCAATCTTCGCGTGGAAGGAGAATATGTACAAAGGATTCTTTGCTGAGAACTTCGCACTCATGGAGCTACTCTCAACGGGACTTAGAGGAATCACCGCGTGGCGAGAAAAGGACTCGGAGATTGAATTTCTGATCGAACGCGGAGCCGCGATAGTGCCAGTGGATATAAAATCAGGTGGCAAATCTCGGAGCCGCAGCATGCAGTGGTATGTACACAGATATCACCCAGCTGAAGCTTTTCTC
>JBIIHY010000303.1:0-4281 GCA_044235305.1 Bdellovibrionota bacterium | reverse complement strand
AGCGCATCAATTGCGTTACGTGCAGATCCTAAATCGCGACTACTATCCGAGGATGATGCTTCAGCCATGATGCTCTACGGTCGCCTTACGCACCCGAGACCACTGGGCATCCGAATATCTTTGCACCCACGCTTACGCTCTTCAGGTCTACACTTATCCTCACTTGGCGAGAAGCCCGAAGGACACCGCTCAGGTTGTTGAATTACTGGGGGTCTCGGGACTGGACGCATCAGCTCGCGATCGCGCTCGCGCTCAAGCCGCTCACGTTCCCTTTGCAGGCGTTCTCGTTCGTCTTCCAGACGCTCACGCTCTCGGCGTATCTCGCGGCGATCGTCCCGATAGGGAGGATCGTAGTATCCACCAGAGTTAGGATAGTACGGATCAGAACCGTAACCGTATTGATTATCGAGGGGAACACATCCGGTCACCGCGCCAATTGCCACAACAAAGCCTAGGCTCTTTCCGATCTTACTGAACATACAAGCTCCACAGAGTAGTTACCTTCCAAACGACGAAGTGAAAACGCCGTTATTCAAGGTAGGGGCGAATCTACCGCTTACGAGGTGTTAATAATACAGTTTTAATCAGCCGGCTAGAAGCTATAAGCAGCCGTAACCCCCACAGCCCGAGGATCACCCTGTTGAACGTAGAGTCTGCTTGGAAAATCTGGTGGCTCGTTCCCAAAAAAGAAGCCTCGCGTTGCATATGACTCGTTTCCAAGGTTTCTGCCCCACGCAGTGAGCTTCCATCCACCCTGTACATAGCCAACAGAGGCATTCAGCAGAGAGTACGGGTCGCTCTTTAGGTTCTGCGTATCATCGAAATAGAACGAATCCTTCCCTGTAACCTCAAGGCGCGCGAAGAACCCTTCAATCTGCGCACGAAGACCGGTTGAATACTGCCAATTCGGTGCATGGGCAAACGAACGGCTATCGAGCTGAGAGCTGTCGTCTGGTACATCGACGAAGGAGGTATGCAACAGCGAGCCTGCACCAAACGCCGACAGCCACGGAGTTACCTGATAGGAATTCTCAAGCTCAACTCCCGAACTGCGCCCCTCAGCAACGCTCTCGGTGAGGTAGGTAAACGAAAGCGGATCATTTGGGTCGTCTTGATATGAGCGCTTGAGCGTCTGGTTCTGTCGGATGCCGTAGAAGAGCGCCAGGTTCGACTGCAGCCTCCCTTTAAGGAACACCCCCTTCGAGCCTACTTCAAAGTTCCACAGATACTCGGGATCATACATGCGGCGATCAACGGGCACGCTCGGACCTGAGTTAAAACCCCCTCCCTTGTACCCGCGTGAGGCCGAAACGTACGAACGCACGTTCTCGGTCACGTCGTGCTGAACGGTAGCGGATCCACCAAGCATGGAGAAGCCAGGAGAAAAACTACTGCCCTGAGTATCGTCGTAACTCGTGATACGTCGCTCGAAGCGCAGACCTGACACAAACGAGGTCCCAGTTGTCAGAGGCGCCTCTACCTGACCGAATACAGCACCTGTATCTGCCGCGTAATCGCTCTCAAGGAAGTCATACTGCTCATTGTTAGCAAACTCTGTGGTGTCAGCCCCCTCCGTCAGGCGCTGCGCGAAGAGACCTCCGAGCCAACGCCACGATTCACCGTGCACATACGCGCTGTCGTCGTTGTATAGTCGCAGCTCTTCGCCGTAGACCTTACGAGTCCTATTAGTATCAGAGAAGTAATCGTACGGATCATAAGGATGCCAGAATGGATTATTCCCCCAATCACCGTCGTAGCTATAATCGATATCGGTGCGCGCAAACGTGGAAAGGCTCTCAAGCTTCACAGTATCTGCGACTGCTGCCTGCATCTTAAACGACGTTGCGAACACACCCGTATCATCCTCGCCGGGACGGTCGGATTGAGTTTTGAGTGAGTTATCGATAGCAAATGCATCGTAGCCATTGTTAGCGTTTACACCCCACACACCGAGGTCAAAGAGTAGCGACCCTGATGGCCGGTACCTAGCTTTAAAGCGGACCACCGATTCATGTCTGCCGTTTGTGTTATCACGGTTTAGAAAAAGGTTGTCTCTGAACCCGTTGCTCTCCGTGGAATATGCAGAGAAGCGCACTTGGAGTCGATCATCACTGCCCGGAACAGAGCCACCTACAGCAACTCCTCCAGCTTGCAGGTTATCGTTTCCACCCATCAGCTCTGCACGACCTGTCGTGAACGAGGTTGGATCGGATGACCGGAGATTAATAGCACCCGCAAGAGCGCTTGAACCAAAGCGCACACTCTGCGGTCCACGCAAGACCTCCACCTGCTCAACATCAAACATCGGCGTTATAAGACCGAGACCACTAAAGTCGATGCCGTCAACGATGGTAGCCACCGAGGGATTAGGAGCCCCCTCATACTGCTCAAGCTCACCTACACCACGAATCTGGAAGAAGCGCGGACGTGCAGTACCTGCAGAGTAATTGAGGCTCGGCACTGACTCTATCTGGCTTTGAAATGAGGTATCTCCTTTCTCCTCAAGTAGCTCACCCTTTACCACGGTGGTGCTTTGCGGGACCTCTTTAAGTGGTGTCGTAAAGGGTGCGCCGTAGATATACAGCTCAAGAGGCTTGCTCTGCGTCTCACCACCATCAACGGCCTTCTGGTCATCACTGGTCTGCTGCGCACTAGCGGAGAGACACGCGCTCCACGACAGCGATGCAAAGGTGGCGAAAATTAAGGCGGAATGAAGCGCTATCTCCCGAACAGGGGCGCGCAAGTTATGGAATCTGCTAAACACTACTATCTCCTCTCCCTACGCCGGTATTACCCGTCTCAGGTTCAAAGGGTTTGGCTCACTATGAGCTTCTCAGGCGCGCTCTCACTAGAACTGACTACAACGAGTGTCTAGTGACGAGTACACCACCCCTGGGTTTCGCGGATTCTTAACGCAGCTCCCTTAAGAAATCAACACGGGAGATGCCGTGTGTTGTGGCCCTCAGTCGAACGCTCAGCCGAGCGGGATCCCTGACTTTTTCATCCGACGGAGCCTTGGCGTAGCTGAACAAGCTCCTCCGCCTATCCCCAAATTCATCGACCGTTCGACAGGCTCACGGCAAGGGCCTGTGGCGAGCGTAGTCGAGCCATCCCCTGATGACCTCTAAGCTCCACTTCCTCGGTGACGGAACGGGAGAGGTCTGTCTGTAATGTTATTTTTCGCAACTTAGCGGCACAGCTTCGACTCTGCCGGGACCGTTGAAACCCTAGCCCAGCGGGACAGGCCACGCATTTCAACCCTTACCTCATCCCTTTTAAGGGGGCTTTAGAGCTCGTGATTCGGCCGGCTACCGCGGTTCAAATACTAGCAAAAGTGAATTGATCTTGCTTTCCACTCACAACACATGAAGCATAATAATACTTGATAGTTACGTTGATTTCATTTAAAATTTTTGCTGACGCAGGTTTCCTAAACTTGGGGTTAAAGGTTCGATTCCTCTCGAGGACGCGCCGCTATTGCGTAGTGAACGTAGTGAGCAAGCAATAGCAAGTCCTCCGTAGCTCACGCAGTGAGCGAAGGAGGATGTATAGTCAGTCTAGAGTTCGTCCCCAGTATGTCTACGAATAATTCAAACTCCAACGAACAGCTAGCGCAAGAGATTGTAAATGCTCGTCTGCGCGCCATGACACCATCAGAAAAAATTCATGCTGCATTGAGGCTATACTATTCCGCTCGTAGTCTAAAAATTTCGTGGCTTCGAGCACAAAATCCTCAATCTTCCGAGTCTGAAATACTTCAGATGGTGAAAGAGAGTTTTATGTATGCAAGAACTTAACTTATTTTTAATTTTTATTAAGCCGCTTGCAGAGTTGAAACTCGACTACATGATTACCGGTAGCGTTGCGGCTACGCTCTACGGTGAACCACGACTGACTCATGATGTGGATGTTTTACTTGAGATAACGACTGCAGATGTTAAGAAGTTCAGCCAGGCATTCTCATCTGATGAATTCTATTGTCCTCCAGAGGAGGTGATACGAACTGAGTTGAATAGGGAACGCCGAGGGCATTTTAACCTAATTCATCATGAAACAGGATTTAAAGCTGACATATATCTATGTGGTGAGGAGCCCATTCATATCTGGGGGCTTGAGCATGCTAAAACGGTTGATATTGATGGAGTAGTTGTTCGCATTGCACCTCCTGAATACGTTATCGTAAAAAAACTGTTATTTTTCCGCGAAGGTGGATCTCAAAAGCATATGAGAGATATTCAGGCGATGTTGAGCATTAGCGGTGCTCAAATCAAGAAGGAAGAG
>JBIIHY010000302.1:0-4287 GCA_044235305.1 Bdellovibrionota bacterium | reverse complement strand
CCTATTAGCGCACTACGGCGAACTCGATTGGGCCGAAGACCAGGGGGTTTCGCGATACCTAATTCGAGTATCAGTTGGAGTTGAAGATCCGCGGGCTATCATCGCAGCGTTTGAGAGGGCGCTTGCGACGGTGTCAGGGCAGGGGAGTGATATTTAGGGAGAAGCGTATGACGACAGAAACGCAGAGTAAATTCTTTACCTTCGCAGAGGATCCAGCTGAGCCATTTGTGCTTAAGAGTGGTGAGCTTCTTAGGTCAGTGACCCTTGCTTATGAAACGTATGGAACGTTGAATGCCGACGGTAGTAACGCGATTGTTCTCTTTCATGCGCTAACTGGCAGTCAGCATGCAGCGGGTTTTAACGGGCATCTACCGGAGGCAGGGGAGTATTGGCGAGAGGAGTGCCACAACGGCTGGTGGGATAGCTTCATCGGGCCAGGTCGGTTTATCGATACCGATCGATTCTTCGTAGTCTGTGCAAATCACCTGGGTGGATGTTACGGCTCAACTGGGCCAGCTTCAACTAACCCAGCAACGGGGAGGCCATATGGTGGAAGCTTTCCGCACATCAGCATAAACGACATGGTTGACGCTCATCTGAAGCTGCTCGACCATCTCGGTGTGACCACGTTGCACGCAGCGATCGGTGGATCATTTGGTGGTCTTGTCGCCCTCAATTTGGCAACGCGCTATCCGGAGCGCGTGAGTAAAGTTGTCTCGCTTGCTTCCGGCATGCGGGTACCTGTGCTCCAACGTATTCAAAATTTTGAACAGATCTGTGCCATCGAGTCTGATTCTCACTTCAACAGAGGAGATTTCTACGAGGGTGAGCGACCATACAAAGGATTAGCACTAGCGCGCATGATGGCGCACAAGAATTACATATCGCTTGAGCTTATCTCAGACAGAGCAAAGACTGAACTTGTCAGTGCACCTGAGACCCTTTCGTACTATCCGATCTCATACCAGGTTGAGTCGTATATGTTTCACCAGGGCGCTAAGTTTGTACGACGCTTCGATGCAAATACGTACCTAAGGATTCTTGAGGCCTGGCAGCACTTTGACCTTGCGAGCGACCTCGGTGTTGCGAGTGTGGCAGAGGCTTTTACGCGTCTGCGTGGACAGCAACACCTTATCTTTAGCATTGAGTCAGATGTTTGCTTCTGGCCTGAGCAGCAAGTTGAGCTTGCGGATTATTTAAAAGAGGCAGAGGTCTTTCATCAACATATCAGCGTTCATTCAAATAAGGGGCACGATGCATTTTTGCTTGAGCCTGCGCTTTTTGGGCCGCACTTAAAGCATTTTGTTGAGGAGCGACATGCTAGTCTCTAAGAACGAAAAGATTGTCGCTATTCGAAACGAAATACCCTTGAGCCACTGTGGGGTGAGTCCCTTGTCAGTGCCAGGGTTTGAAGCGCAGCTGCGCATCTTAACCCTGCAACGGGATGAAGGGGTAAAGATGTTTGCTGCCTCTGATGTGATCAATTGTCAGACACGCTTTCGCAAAGCGGGAGCTAGGCTTTTTCACACGGCACCTGAAAATATCTCTTACATCGATAACGTTGCGCACGGATTAAATCTGTTCGTGCTCGGATTTCCGTGGCAGAAGGGCGACTCGATACTTGTCTACGATAGAGAGTATCCATCTAACGTTCATCCCTGGCAGAGGCCTGGAGCTGACTTTCCGCTTAAGGTGAAGTTCGTTCAGGGTACAACGCTCGAAGGAGATAGGGCACATAAGCTTCCGATTGAGGCGTTTGAGAAGGCGATTGATAGCTCTACGCGTGCAATCGCAGTAAGCCACGTTCAATTTATGAGTGGATACACCATTGATATCGAACAGCTCGGGGCGTTGTGTAAGCACCGTGGACTACTTCTGATAGTAGATGCCGCGCAGAGCGCTGGGTGTCTTCCTATCACTCCAGAGAAATGGGGAGCAGATGTTGTTGTATCGTCTGGGTGGAAGTGGCTTTTAGGGCCGCTAGGCAGCGGGATTATGTACACCAGCCCGCGTATTCGAGCAGAGATGTCTCCTGGACTCTTTGGCCCCGACCAACGACGTGAGGAGCGATATGAAGACCTTGGCTTTACTGCTCTCGCGGATGGTCGGAAGTTCGAGCCGAGTTCTCTGCCCAAAGCACAAGTTGCAGGTCTTGCAGGTTCAATAGAGGCAATCGTTGATAGTGGTGAAGCAGAAGATGTGTGGCATGAGATTAAACGGCTTCAAGGGCTGCTGCTGGAGAAGCTTGACGGGCGTCACTTAAAGCAGGTTCCGCTTGAAGAGTCTGAGCGCTCTGGAATCCTCTCTTTTGTCTCAAGCGTCGACCCAGCGCTGATTGTCTCAGCGCTTAAAGCAGAAGGGGTTATCTTGCCAGCGCCGCGGGGTGATTACCTAAGGTTGGCCCCGCACTTCTTCCTTACCGATGACAAGGTGGTTGAAGCAGCAGAGAAGATAAATTGCGTAATAAATACATTGGCATCACACAGTGTAAGGTAGTTTGCTTATGGAAGCAGTAGTTCAAGTCCCACCTCCGTTGCCCACATTAAATCTGGCGCAACTTCCTCCCGTCCCCAAGCCTGATACTGCACTTACAGTAACGGTAACCCGCGTCCTGGGAGACTTGGTCTTGGTATCGTGTGATGACAAACGAGCGGGAGTGCTTGACCTTGGGGATATTCACAATCGGGCACTGCGCACGCGAGAGATCAAAGTTGGTGACATGCTAGAGACGTTCATCGTGAAAGAAGATAAAGGTGGGAACTTGCTCTTATCCGTTAAGTCGCCTGACCTTGATGATCCCTGGTTGCAGCGTCATCAAGTGGGAGTGAAGATAGAAGGGGTCGTAGCCAAAAAGACAGCCGATTTTATTCAAGTGAAATTCCCTCGCTCAACAAGCGGACGTATCTACAGGCAGGACCTTTCGCCTGAAGTAGACTTTGACAAGCTCTCGGCTTCTTTAAGAATTAACCAACCAATCAAGTGCACAGTTCTAGGGGTTTTTAGTAGGAATAGTAAGAAGCTCATACTCAATCTGGCAGAGGGGAAGTAAGTCTTCCCCTTCATTGTAGCCCAGGAAATCGCCATTTTTGTCACATCCCTACAAGAGGTAGCCATAACCTCTTCTATAACCGACTGGGTAGCAGGGTCGCTGAGGGAACATGCATTCAAAACATCAACCAGATTCACCTATCGCCAACCCCTCATCGCCAGTCGGCGAGCTTTCAGCCCTGAAGCCGGTCGAACAGTTGAAACTCAAGATAACTGGATTAGTTTTAAACCTGATTGACACGACGGCGGAGCGTGTAACACCAGCCTTTAAAGACAGAGTCTCAGGAATCCTTCTCGATAAACTTGGCTCACCGGCAGAGAAGGCAAATGTGCTTGGGCAACAGGAGGCTTGCACACTGTTGAGGCAAGCGCATGGTGCCCTTAGCGCACTGAAAAGTGAATTCAACGGACAAACCCCCACTGCAGACAAAGACTTTCGAAAGAGCACCATGGCGCAACTCGAGAGGGTGCTAAAGGAGATGGAACCGGCGAAGCCAGCTATAAAGGAAGAGGTCAGTCACGGTGACAAAAGGGCCGACTACGAGTTAACAGAAAAGATTCAGCGTGCAGCAGATCTTACGTGCCAAGGTTACCTTGATTTTCTCAAAGATCACCTCTCTCCACAATCTGGCACAACATGGAACGCGTTTAACCTCATAGGAGCGATTGAGAAGCTGTCTTGTCAGCACCCGAATTGGATCGGTGACCCCAAAGCTGCACCCCTAGTAGCTTCGCTGTTATCAGATAAGTTGCTAAGCGTTTCCAAGCAAGAGGGACTCGCTATTACGGAAAAATCGTTCTGCGTATTGTGCAAGAATATAAACACGGTCGCTGCGGTTTTTGAACGACAGTTCATCAAGAATCCGGAAAAAGAGAGTGCTCTCTTCACGGCAGCGGCTAAACTGACCGCATGTGCTACCCCCGGAAATCCGCCAGGAACTATCGATTATCGCTTCTTCTGGCCTCTAACTGAGATAACCTCGGCTTACCTTAGCCCCGCGGGTGGGGCAGCCCTCTGCGCGTATTTTAATGAAGTTCACCAAGTAGCGGGCAAAGTAAAAGGAGCAGAAAAGCTAGCTACGATAGACTCAGCTTTTCGCTCTCTGAAAGGTGTCACTTGTTGGGCTGATTCTGAGCAGAATCAGGAGCACTTAAAGAGTATTCTTGTAGGGCTAAACGAGCGATTAGCGAAAAATCGAGAGCCATTTACATCTGAAGCCTTGGGCGGAATCCTCTCTG
>JBIIHY010000301.1:0-4298 GCA_044235305.1 Bdellovibrionota bacterium | reverse complement strand
TGAGATACGAACCCATGCACCCCACGCGATAACCACTACCGTGTAGAAAACGATACCCCAGGAGAAGCGGTAGAGAGAGCGATGTGATTCTGCCACGATTACAAGTCCTGTCAGAACGGTATCATGGCTGGTGGGGTCGCTGCAATTTCTGGGGCTGCTACTTGCCCCCAACCGGTATTACAACCACAGGAACGATTGAGTGCCTGATCACCTGTTCGGTAACACTTCCGAGAAATGCGCGTGCAAGTCCCGTGCGGCCGTGCGAGGACATAACAACGAGTTCAGCAGGCGTTTGATTTATATAGTCGATTAAAATGCGGTGCGTTGGGCGGGGGGACTCTCGGACGGTCGTCTTGCAGGACACCTCTGGAAAGTACAGAGTCGCTTGGTTGGCGATCTCCTGCTGTGCTCGTTCACGGGCAGCAGATAGCGTTTCAGGGATGTAGATACTCGCCTCATCGGCGAACCCATGGGTGCCGAGGTGAATGGAGGTATCGAGGCACGTAACCATCGTGACTGATGCTTCTAGCTTTACCGCAAGGTAGTGCGCGTGCGCGAACGCCTTTGCTGCATCCGTAGAGAGATCGGTGGGGACTATTATGTGAGAGATGCTTACGCCTGCCATACCGTGAGAGCGTGCACCAGGTACACGCTCTCCGAAATGATGAGCGTCACAACAAAGCTACCGGGAGTAGTTGAGTGAGAGCTTGGCTTCGTGCGGCATCGCCAACCACGACCTGTTTGATACGCGAGCATCCGTTACCATCGCCTTAAAGAGAGGGTCAGCCTCCGCAAGGGTAATAGTCTTTCCATCATCGAGTCTGACCAGCATCGATTGCTTGGTATCACCTGAGTGCATATCGGCCGTTGAGATCTCATGCAAGTAGTAGCGCGGGTCGAGGCCATTGGCCGCCAGCGCTTCACGCGCCTGCTGTAGCAGCTCTTCGCGTCCCGAGTGTATACGAACGGTCTTAAAGAGCCGCCGGTTAATGATGCGGTCGCTAAGGTCTCGAAGAATCTTGTCTGAGCACGATGTCCAGCGGCTTAAGTGGTAGCGCCACCACGACTCTCGCATGGTAAACATCACCGGAAGCGTGAGCGCTTGGACGTCTTTAGCAGCAAGTGCTGCCTTCATCGTCTCATCAGCAAATTCAAGCGAATCACCAATATCTCGGGCGCGCTGCACAACCGCTTTGTTGAGCATATCCGCAGCGAGCAGTACGCGGTGCTGGTAAATCTGGCGGTACATGGCGTGCCGAGAAACCATAAAATGCAGCATGGCATCGAGGCGATTCTCCATAAGGGCTAGCTGCCTGTCGTCAGTAATTACTATCGAATCAACCAAAGCTGGTATGTTGTATTTTCCGTAGCTCACACCGGCTAGCACGCTATCAACCGTCGACCAATTCCCGCGATCCACGTTCCATCCTCCGCCAGAAACGATCTGCCATGCCCACGGCGGAACATCATCAGACTCCGACAAAATAGCTAACACCTGATGAGGTAGTGAGGGTGAGAATGACTGCAAGAGCTGAGATATCTCTGGATCCTGGGTGATAACCAGTTCTGCCAGCGACTCGTGCGAGTCAGGCTGACCTGGGAACCAGGTCTTAAATGCGGTGTGCGAACCCGGAGCAAGGTGCCCCACATCGTGCAAAAGCGCCGCAGCTAAGATCGCTGCGCGGAGAGCTTCTACCTCTTGGGGGCGTTGGAGCGCTAACTTATTGAGAACAAGTTTTGCTAAGTAGGCAACCCCTAAGCAGTGGCCGAAGCGAGAGTGCTCAGAGAACATGTAAACCAGTCGTGTGTTTGCCGTTTGGCTAACATCGCGCAGTCGCTGAAACCAACGTGTATCGAGGAGGTCGAGTAGTAGTTTCTCGGCAGGGTCAGAGCGGTTGAACGATACTGATTGATGAACAACGTCTGCAAATGTAATCTCGCTCATACCTGATACTCCGATGGTAGCACATCTTCACTCCTCGCCCCGCCACTAATTGCGCGTTGGGAAACGATCGTTAACCCAAAACTCGGAAGCCCAACCAGAGGGCGCGGGGTAGATGTGAGGAGCTCAAGCTTACTTACCCCGAGGTCGCGAAGGATCTGGGCACCCACACCGTACTCCCTCATAAGTACTGATGACTGAGGAGGTGTGCGCGATTCTACGACCAGAGAATCATTAGTGTCGATGTGAGGACGGCGGAGGTAGAGGAATACGCCACAGCTCTGCTCTTTAATTGCGGTTAGTGCGGTGCGTAGCAGCGTTCTTGAAGAGGTTGGGCCGGCTCCAAACACATCCGAGAGGGTGTTCTCTACCTGCACGCGTACAAGCACGGGGTGGTCTTGGGAGATATCGCCCTTCACGAGGGCTATGTGTTCTACGTCGTGAATCCGGGAGCGGTAAACAAGAGCGCGCACATCACCTGCCAGAGAAGTAGGAATCATTGACTCGGCAACTCTTGTAACCAAGGGCTCTCGCTGGAGCCGGTACGATATGAGCTCTGATAGCGTTGTGATTGGGATACCTTCTTGGGCCGCTATGGCTTGAGCGTGTTCCTCGTGTGCAAGGTCTCCTGTTGGCAAGAGGAGGTCGACGAAGAGTGCCGCATCTGTAAAGCCTGCTTCCTTCACCGCGTCGAGCGCACCTTCTGCAATCGTTGCTTTTGCGAGCACACCACCATCGTGGGTTGCAACCGGAAAGATGTGTCCCGGTTTCACCAGGGCGCGCGGTTGCGGCGTCGGGTGACCTAGTATTCGCACCGTTGTCGCTCGATCTGAGGCGCTTATTCCGGTAGTGACTCCTTCACGTGCTTCAACGGAAACGAATTGTTTAACGAGGGGACTGGCGGTGTTCTTTGCGCGCTGCTGAGTGGTGCGGGTCATCGGTTCTAAAAGGAGCGCATCGGCCCTTTCAGATGAGAGTGCCACGAAGGTTAATCCCCCCGAGAGCATCAGGATGCGGTTTACCTCCGCTGACGAAATATCTTGGGCAGGGCTCACCAGAGCGGCGCGCAAGGGTCCCTGGTCATCAATCAGAATTCCGAGCCTGGCTTCCCGAAAACGCTCGACAAAGTCGCTACAGCTATACATCCGGCGATTACACCAAACTTTTAGCCTGGTCGCAAATTTTCTTCATTAAGGTGTCAGATTGCTTAATAAAAACCCGCACTAAGAGCCGGAGCTGGATCTCCTGGTAATACCCGTAACCTATTGAGGGAAGGTGGGCTAGGTCTGAAATGAGATAGTGTTTAAGATTTACAGCGCGCTGGTCGAAAGTATTTGTAACGGGATGGTGCGGAGCAATTCGTTGCTGTCCCGTTAGTTCTAGGAAGTCCTCTGGTTGTTCCAGTAGTTCTTGTAGTTCTAGTAGTTCAGGAAGTGGAGAAAACATGGAAACGGAGATCGTTGAGTCGAGTTTCACCAATCTAGGTGAAATGGAGAAGTGCATCATTCGTGCGCGGCGGACAGCGTTTGTTGCGCGTTTTATCGTGTTACGAGAGGGGAAGCGTACACGAGCGCATAGAGTGATCGAGATGATGGAGTGGGAAGACCTCACCACAGTTGAGGAGTTGGCGACGAGGTTTCGCAACTGCTTCGTCGAGAATGGGGATAATATGATGCCCGTAGATAGAGACCTGCGTCGAGCAGTATCTCACTCTCTGCGTTCAATCAAATTCTTTATCTCAGAGTATTCAGTAAGATCGTCTCGCAATTTCGTTGAGGCTCTTGAAGATTACGCACGCTCAAATGAGCTTCTTTTCGGAGTCGATGAGCAGCCTAAGCCAGGCGGGTGGCGTTTGCCGCACGAGATTAAAAAGCTAAAAGCTACTGAAGGTGTAGCGGATGGAAAGAAGCCGAAAAGGAAGACGGCTCCAAAAGCTCCTCGCTCTCCAACGGTTGAAGCGAGAGGTTAAGCAGCGGTCACTGACAGGGAAGTCAAAGTGCTCGTAAAAACGGCCAAGAGCGTTGTCGTCACAGTGTGGCGATGATCCTCTTGGTCTTTTTGCGTGTACTAGAATAGCGCGTAGATAAAGGGCGATAGCGCAGAGCCCTGGAATGCTACAAGGAATAATCCAACGAGTAGGAATACTACTACCATCGGAACTAACCACCACGCCTTCTTTTCAGCGAGAAGTTGAAAGATCTGCGCTACGGTGTTGCTCTTGCTCATCGTATTTGCCTCTGGATTGGTAATCTGTAGATTGCTTGTTACGCTGCTACCGACTCATCCGCTGTTGTCTCAAGCTCTTCGCCGTCCGATAGCTCACTGATGATCTTATCGATCTCCTCGATTAATGAAC
>JBIIHY010000034.1:0-13754 GCA_044235305.1 Bdellovibrionota bacterium | reverse complement strand
CTGGATCTGCTGGTGATAAAAGACGAACGCTCATTGCCCCGTGCTGACCCAGCATCAAAAAGTACGACTGACAACGAGCCACCACAAATTAAAGCAGCTCAAGATGACGCTATAAACAAAAGTCGCGCAAAGAATTTATCAATATCGAGTTGGCTTCATGCAATATGCGGGCTCGCTACCATTAGTCGACGATTCTTTGGTGCTCGCTAACCTTTAACAGATCAATCCACATCCGGATCGTGCGTAATATCATACGCAATACACTCAGCGGCCTGCTTGAGCATGGGGTCCGTAGAAACGATATCAGGACGTTCATCAGTCAATCCGAGCGAGCTACTAACGCCTAACATATCGGCTCTGTTT
This sequence comes from Bdellovibrionota bacterium, assembly GCA_044235305.1. Taxonomy (GTDB): domain Bacteria; phylum Bdellovibrionota_C; class UBA2361; order UBA2361; family OMII01; genus OMII01. The sequence continues at coordinate 13,391 of JBIIHY010000034.1, read as the reverse complement.
GAAACTACGCGTGAGGTACCGAACCAAAGCGTAATCCCAGATTCGACCTCAATAATCTTAGAGTGCACTATGTACTCATCAAGTCGGGTTATCGGCTCAATCGCCCCCACTAAAACGAGATCGTACCCTGCCGCCCGCGCAAATGAGAGCGCTCCGAAATTACCTGTAAAAAACTCCTCTTTCTTCCCGGGCCAATCTTGGCGGTTTAGGACCTCAACCACTGGAAACACCTCTGTGCCCAGAAGCTCACGCTGCACTCCCCACGACAGCCGGTTGCCGATACCCGGCAACTCGTTATCCCTGCCGGCAAGATTTGCTGGCGCATCAAAGGGAATAACTGCCATCCGAACGGGTGACCCACGGGTAAACCTCTGATTTATAAAACCTTCGAAATCAGTACGTACGTAGGCGCGAGTATTGCATGCCTCGCCTACGTGGCGATTAAGGAAGGAGCAACTGGAACACAGCAGCGCCGAAAGTGTCAAAAGTATGACACGTACAGCGCACTGTCTTGGCGAAACCTTTATCCCTGAAAAAGCTATCTGCATGAGGTTACTATGATTACTCCAACTGGTTTGGGTATGCGACACAAAATCCTTACAACGCTTAGATCTACAGTACAAAGAGCGTGCCACCCAGCCCTTTTGTGCGGAGCAGCCGTTGTTTTTTTCGCCACAGCCTGCAGCCCACGCTACGATGACATGCCAGCCTTCTGGCCGATTCCCACCCGCGAGTACGACAATTACGGCCCAGGGCGCTTTAAGACCGCCCTCTTAGCTGACCAGATCGATCGCTATTACCGCGGCTCAACCCCAGGCCCAATCGGCGTAACTACTTTTGTAAATATCGATGACCTGTATGCATCCTCTACATTTGGACGGATGGTAGGCGAGCAGCTTATGAGCGAGCTGGCGATGAAGGGCTTCGATGTAGTTGAGCTACGCCACGCTGATGCCTTGCAGTTTCTCGACTCCTCTGGCGAGTTTGCGCTCTCGCGCGACACGCGAGCAGTGCGGCCTTCCCGCAATCTAGGCGCTGTCGTTGTTGGAACCTACACCACATCCCCAGAGCGAGTATACCTCAACGCCCGACTCGTTGACCCATCAACCTCGCTTGTTCTCTCTGCAGGTTCAGTTGAGATGAGTAAGACCCGCGAGCTATCAAAGCTGCTGCGTGGTGGCTCAGTTCCTGGATCTTTGGAGCGCATCCCTGTTAGACACCTTGGGTCGCGCGCTTCTCCTATCAACCCATTTGATCCCGTTCGCCGTCGCTGGGAGATGGAGGAGTCTGAGTGGAGCATGGGTAACTCGTTCCGTGTACCGTCTGCCGCTGCTCTTCCTCCGCTGTCTAACGAGCAGCCTAAAGCAGCCGACGCGCAGAAGGCTAAAACTGACGCTGAGCCAGCAATTGAGATCAGCGACCCGAATGCGCCTAAGAGCTAGGGGCTTGGAAGCGCCGCGTGATAGGTTATCGGTGGTTCAGGTAGCTTCTTCGCGGCGCTAAAGCTCCACGGTCGAAGGGCTAGAACCCTTTTCGGCTATTCCCTTTGCACTCCCACCCGCTTTCTGCGACTATTGCGCACGCAGGAGCGAGATGGATTCTTTAGTTACCGCAACAGATATCACCAAGACATTCTTCCCAGAGGGTGGCTCCGCCTCATCAACTCCACTCCAGATACTTAAGGGCATCTCCCTTAACCTTCAACGCGGAGAGTTCGTCGCTCTCGTTGGGCCATCAGGGTGCGGAAAGAGCACACTGCTCTCCATTATTGGATTAGCTGAGCGCGCAACCAGTGGAGAAGTTGTGCTGGATGGTGTTACGACACAAGGGGCACCCGAGGCAACGCTACAAACTCTTCGTCGAACCAAGCTAGGCTATGTGTTTCAAAACTTTAATCTCCTCTCAACCCTCACCGTTCGAGAGAACATCATGGTGCCACTTATCTTGCAGGGGATTGGCACAGAGCGCGCCACTGCCCGAGCCGACGAGCTAGCAGAGCGAATGCGACTCACTCACCGACTCAACGCTCTACCTTATGCCCTCTCAGGTGGTGAGATGCAGCGCGTGGCTATAGCGCGAGCTGTTGCGCACAACCCGGTTGTTATCCTCGCTGATGAGCCAACTGGAAGTCTCGACTCACATACTGGAGAAGAAGTTCTTACTCTGCTCCGTGAGCAAACTACACACGGCATAGCTCTCCTTATGGCGACCCATAGCGAAAGAGCTCTTGAGCACTGCTCGCGTGTTATCCGAATGAAGGACGGAGCGCTTGAAAGATAAGCTGCCCGAGATGCCTGCCTGGCTGGCGTACCGTTTCGTTGTGCGTCGCATGATGCGCAACCCGTTTCGGCTTGGGCTCGTTGTTGCAGCGGTTGCTGCGGCTACCACCTTAATCGTCTCGGTTGGTCGGGTAAGTATTGCTAGTGTGCAAGCGTTTGAGGAATCCCTTGGCTACTCCCCTGATAGCTATCCGCTCACGGTCTCTCCCCTCGGGGGTCGTATTCCTCTGGCTAGCCTCGGTCGCTGCCTTGCCCCGCTACGAGACACTTTTTCAATCGCGGCCCTTTGCAGGGAAAGCGGCACGATAACAACGCCTCGCGGGTCGTACCCTGTTACCGTAGTTGGAATCACTGCAACTGATCCAAACGTAAGTGTACCGGTTACAGACGAAACCATCCTACTCTCTCAACAGACCTTACATGCACTACAGCTTGACCGCGGGTCACGTGCGCTTTTCTCAGTACGTGGAGAAACCATCCAAGGCCGCGTAGAGGTTGAATCCTCACTCAATGCCACCACCTCTTCTCTTCCCTCAAAAACTGCCCTGGTACCGCTCACAAAACTTCCCCCAAACTCAGAGGGCGTTGTTATCGACTCGCTACTTCTACGACCTCTTAACAAAAATGTAAGCACCAACCTAGACACCACTCGTGCAGATATTCATGCGTGGCTTTCAAGCTGCCCAGAGATGAAGGTCCCGATTCAGGTTGAAACGCCTAACTCGCGCATTGGACGTGCTGAGACGCTCCTTGAAGCGTATCGGCTTAACGTCAACATCCTGGCTGCGATGACTCTACTTGTATGTGTGTTACTGGTATCGCAAGCAACACAACTTAGCCTGCGCAACCTCTCTGGAGAGCTTTCGATTGTGCGCACTCTCGGGGTCAGTCGAGGAGCGTGTGTGGTAGCCGTGCTCACAGAAGCACTCTTCGTTTCAGCTATCGGCGCAACGCTTGGAGTGACGCTCGGTGAGCCGATTATCCTCCGGATTACAGAGCTACTCATCATGACGGCTCACGATATCTACAACATCTCTCTCTCGGCCTCTACATCATCGCGCCTTATTGAGCGGCTTCTGGTGGTGTGCGGTATGGTGGTGCTGTGCGTAACGGGCTCTCTCTTTGGAGCGCTCGGAGCATTACGAATATCCCCTGCCCTCGGTTCAAAGGCCTCTTTCCATCACGCTCAACCTATCGGCAGTGCGTGGGCGAGCTTCCTCGCTGTAAGCGCTGTGGTGGTTGCGCTGAGCGTGACACTGTGTGCATTACTGTCCTCGGCTACATGGGTGGCATACCTTTTCGTTGTTGCGTGCCTTCTCGCAGTAGGGTGCACAACGCCCTTCGCTATCGTTACAACACCCCTTATACTTAATCGCTACAGCGCGGCTATGAGTGTGTGGTTTGCGCGTGGCGCAATCAAGCGAAACGGGTCTGCTTTTCTATTCGGTGCCATCGGCGCAAGTATCAGCATGACCATTATCTGTTCACTCTCTCTTATGGTTGGGAGCTTTCGCTCGACCCTTGAACGCTGGTCTGCTCAGCGACTACAGGGCGATCTCTTTATTTCAGCGCCTATTGATGGCACCGGTAATGAAGCGCGCCTCGACCCACACCTCATGGCTATCGCCCGCAACACTCCAGGCGTTGAGCGTGCTATCGCATACTATGAGACCCTAACCTCATCTAACGGCGCACCACTCGTTGTGAGTGCCTCCGATACGGGCACTCAGTACGATCGCGGCATCTACGTTCGTCGCGCTGGAACTATTGATCGCGGGATGCTCGAATCAGGGCGCGGCGCACTAGCAAGTGAGAGCGCTGCTCGCAAACTAGGGATTACTCCAGGAGACCACATCACAGTCGACGGCCGCACCTTTACTATACTTGCTCTCATTCAAGAGTTTGGCACTGAACATCCTTTACTACACATCGACCAGACGGCTTTTCTTGAGATGTACCCCGGGCATCATCCAGAGAACCTAACTATCGATCTCCGCAGCAATGCAGCTTTGAGTACGGTGCGAAATCTGCTTGAGAGCAGCGTGGGCAACACTGGCATCATTCGCGACAACAGGGAGCTGCGCACCCTTGTGCTTCAATTATTCGATCAAACATTTCGGATTACCCTCAGTATCCGTTGGATAGTTTTTGGTATCGCTCTGCTTGGAATGATGCTGGCAGCGATTCAACACCTCTGGGAGCGGCGCAGGGAAGTAAAAACAATGCACGTGCTCGGATTCACTCCGCGCCAGATAGTGAGTGCGCAGGTTGCCGAGAGTACTGCTGTCTGCGCTCTGCCTGCTCTAGTGGGAGTACTCGGAGGAGTGGCTGTCGGGTGGGGGCTTACTGACCTTGTTAACCCACGTTCTTTCGGTTGGTCACTTGATTTTGCCCCTTCAATTACCCCGATATTCGTGGCAGTTGGATTTATCTGTGGAGTAGCGGTAGTAGTAGGGTGTGCTACCGCAGCCCTTGTGGGGCGCACGATACGGGAGGCTACGTTGTCTGATGAATAAGCTCTGCTCTTATGCACTTATTGTAGCGATTGCAATGTTTGCAACCGTTTCTTCTTCTGCAATCTGTGATGCAGCAGAACCCGATAAGAGAACGAGCCCAGCGACCTCCTTTCGCATCCCACAACGAGACTACCAGTGGTCTTTTCCGCAAGACCACGCACCGCACCCAGGTTTTCAAACAGAGTGGTGGTACTACACAGGCCAGCTCTACACATCAGGCGCCACCCCGTTTCGCGACAAACCCCGCTACGGCTTTCAGCTCACCTTCTTTAGGCGACAAGAGAGCCCCGCGGCAAACGCTGCAAGTGAATACCTCGCACACGCGGCACTCACCGATCTTACCACGGGTACTACAATGTTCCGTTCGCGTCGTGGTGGTGCTCTCCTTGGAGCAGCAGGGGCTGACCCGAAAACTCTCGAAGCGTGGTCTGGAGATTGGCTCGCAGAGCTTATCGGAGACACCCACCTGCTGCGCTTTTCACTCGGCGAAACAAACGTCCGGTTGCTTGGCGAGCCTAGCCCAAGGGTGTCACTTCAGGGGCTTGCAGGCTTTAGCTCAAAGGGACGCTGCGAGACGTGCGCATCGCACTACTATTCGATCGCGCGCATACCATTCTCTGGCGAGCTACGAACCAATAATCACATTACTCAGCTAACCGGCATCGGATGGATGGACCACGAGTTCATGAGCAATTCGCTCTCTGCTGAGCAGGTCGGGTGGGATTGGATGGGATTGATGCTCAAAGACGGCCGCAACCTGACTGTATTTCAGTTACGAGATGCAACCGGGCGCAGTTCGTTCACTTCAGCCTCTATACTACGCGATGGAAGCTCTGAGCTACTTCCTGAAGGAGCCTTAACCCTTACCCCAAGTGAGGAGTGGATTAGCCCTTCAAGTAAGGGGCGCTATCCCCTCGCCTGGCGCATCCAGATCCCCGCCCACGGTATTGATGTAACAGTGCGCGCGCGCACCGCTACGTGCGAAGTTGGTGATGGCGAGTCAACACTTGAGCCCCGTTACTGGGAAGGACCAGTCGCGTCGAGTGATGAGAGTGCTGTAGGCTACCTTGAAATGACAGGGTACGCAGGCCGGGTGCGTTTGTAAGTTACCCCTTTATCACTTCAAGCACCTCTTCTGCATGCCCTGCAGGTTTTACTGAATCGAAGATCTTCACGATCTTTCCTGCCTTATCGATGATGAATGTCTTGCGCAGAATACCATTGTAGGTGCGCCCCATAAACTTCTTCTCACCGAATGCTCCGTATTTTGTGGCAACGGCGAAATCGGCATCTGTAAGGAGTGTGACTGAGAGTTTATGTTTAGTGCAAAAAGCAGCCTTCGTTTTATCAGTTCCCCCTGAGATACCGAAAACAGTTGCACCGCGCGACACAAACTTCTTTAGCATCGCTGAGAACTCTTTCGCCTCGATAGTACACCCGGGGGTGTTATCTTTGGGGTAGAAGAAGAGAACTGTGTACTCACCTGCTGCTGGCACCTTGTGAACGGCACCGTCTTTATCACTTAACGAGAACTTCGGTGCTTTTTGGCCTTCTTTGACTTGCGGCATTATCTCCTCCTTCAGACGAATTACACCCCTCGGCTCCTAACAGTTTACTGGCCGTAGTGCAACGAACATGACCAACGAACATGGTGCTACCCTGTTTCACCGAGTCGATGTTGCGGCACCACGCTCTCTATTCGTGCTGCTGGTTTAAGTCGTGAACTGCAAGTTTAGGATTGAGAGCCGTTTTGATCAACAGGGTGGCACCATAATCAACCCCATCATAACCCACCCCAGCAGCGATAAAAACCTACCTTTCTCTTTCCCTAAAATTACCCTATGAGATCGGGTATGACTTCGCTGCCTCTTGAGCTGTGCTCAAACTATCCTTTAATTGCCCCGTGCGAGCACATCGCTGGCAATGAAAAATTCGCACGCAAAGCGTTTACACTTCAACAAACACACCTAGCGGGTAATGGCCGCTCCCTCGTTGATGTGACGCTAGACCTCGAAGACGGAGCTCCGATAGGTCAAGAAGAGCAGCTACGGCAGCTCTTTGTCTCACTACTACACGACACAGAGAACCGCTTTTCACAAACCGGGGTGCGGATTCACCCGGTGACATCGCCAGAGTTCCAGCGAGACCTTGAAGTTTTACTCCTCGGCGCGGCAGAGAAGATAGCCTACATCACTCTTCCCAAAGTGCGTGACCGGCGCGATGTTGAATGGGCACACAGCCTCATTCAACACTTTGCAGCTAAGCGCTCGCCGGGTCGGAGAATCCCTCTGCACCTGTTAATTGAAACCCCTGAGAGTATGCGAGAGCTTCATTCACTTGCAGCTCTTCCGTGTGTTGAGACTTTCGATTTTGGATTAATGGATTACATCTCACACGCCGCCGGAGCGATTCCCGCTGATTGCATGCGGAGTCCGGGGCAGTTTGAACACCCGCTGCTCGCCACAACGAAATCAGCTATCGCCCTGGCAGCTCTGGGCGCAAACAAGATCCCCTCGCACAATGTGACCGTCGATGTGCGCGACCCTGAACGGGCCTATCAGGATGCATTTACGGCACGGCATAAGTTCGGCTTTTTACGCATGTGGAGCATTCATCCAACCCAGATAGAGCCTATCCTTCGCGGGATGACCCCTAGCAAAGATGAGATACTGGAAGCTCAAGCTATACTCGCCCGTGCGCAACAAGCAGCGTGGGGACCGATAGAATATAACGGCAGACTCCACGACCGAGCGTCGTACCGTTACTATGCGGGGTTACTCTCAAGATCCCCTACTCCTTAACCCCCAACTCATCTTTTAAAGAAAGCGAGAGCCGCTCGTTGTATCCGACCACATCGAGCACTGAGTCGATAGTGCTCTTTGGTAATCCACGCTCCGCTGCTACAGCCTCAAACCGTTTACGATCGACAAACTCTTTAATTACCTCGGCAGAGAACTCGGGAAACATCTGTCGCACCTTCTCGCAGTTTACCTCAGTGCGCTTAACCTTACTGACGGAACAACTCCCCACTGGCCCATCGTATGCCGGAGCTCCATCAATTAACTTCTGCCTAATTGTCTCTTTAAGCTTCGCCTCTCGTGCCGTAAAGAATGCTATCTCGTGCGCAATCGACTGGGTCAGCTCAAACCGTCGACGTGCAACGCTTGCATACTCTTTCATAAGATCGGGAACTTCTAGATCCAACTCTGCTGCAACGCGTGCCTCAAGTGCAGCCAGATAATCATACAGTGAAATAGCAACTTCAGCATCGAGCCGCGCGTAATTAACTTGCGAATCCGTGAGTGGCCTAACGGACCAATCGCTTACCTGCTCTTCTTTGCTAAGCTCAAGATTAAGGAGAAGTTTACAACAGGTCCGCAGGGTGTGATTCGGAAGATCCGCTCGCAGCTCGCGCGCCATGGTTAAGGTATCGCGTACGCCTTTAACCTTGATGTCGTAGCGCGCAAACTGGCGCTCCTCGAACGATGCGTTGTGAGCTATTACTTGGGGAGTCTGAGCGCTCATAACAGGGGCTAAGGCTTTCAGTGCACCCACGCTCAACACATCAACCAGGTAGACGTGCTTTGTGGATGGAACTCCTATCTGAATGAGGCATAACTGCTCAGCGCCCGTTTGCCACCCACTCGTCTCTGTGTCAACCGAGATGATCGGCTCCTTGGCCAGCAGCTCCGCTACCTGCTGAAGTTCATCGTGATTACGAACCCAATCGAAGGAGAATGTTGGTTGCGTGTACATAAAATGCCGATTACCCCTTGTAACAACACGACTTTCTTCCGAGACTCCCTTGGCGCGACCTACAATACTTGGTAAAACAGGAGGCCGGACAAAGGGGATATCGCGCTGGCGAGCACCTGCTGGTATACACCGTAAACATGAAGAGAGTCATTACAAGAGTTATCTTACCCTGGCTAGTAACCGGCCTGGCCCTCTTCTTTGCATTTAAGGGGATCCAGTGGCACGAGTTATGGACAAGCATTAAGAGCGCAGACCCGCTTTTAATCGCTGCCGCTTTTCTGCTCACTAACCTGTCTTACGTACTGCGGGCCTTTCGGTGGCAACTGCTCTTCCCGAATACACACCTTCCACTGGTTTCATCCTTGAAGGTCTTAATCCTGGGCTTCTTCATGAACAACGTGCTCCCAGCTCGAGCTGGAGAGCTAGTACGGGCTCATCTTGGCGGCAAAGTTAGTGGTGAATCGCGTGCCTTGGTGCTGGCTACAATCGCTAGCGAACGGCTCGCTGATGGCTTGAGCATAAGCCTTATGTTTGTGCTGATTATCGGGCTCTTTGGAAGGGGTCACTTAGACCCGAATTACGCCGATAACCTGATGTACGTTGCATACCTCTTCGGTGGAGCCACCGTGGCGGTGTTACTGGTTCTACTGTTTCGCACTCGTATCTTTACGTTGAGCGCCCAGTTAATTGAGAAATACAACCGTAAATCTCTAACGTTCACACTTTCCAAAGCTGAAGTTTTCATCAACGGATTAAGCCCCCTGTGCTCTCCTGCCCGCGCGTTTAAGATATCGCTCTGGTCAATCGTTATCTGGAGTGTTGAGCTACTGGTATACATCTCTGTTGCGAAGGCCTTTTCATCAGACCTCGCAATCTCTGGATGCGTACTCTTCCTTGTGGCGGTCAACTTCAGCTCTCTCATCCCGGCCGCGCCGGGTGGTTTTGGGGTTATCGAGCTTGTAGCTAAAAATGTTTTACTGTCGCTTGGTGTGGCTACGAGCGAATTAGCACTCAGCATGGTGCTAGCTCAACACTTTATTCAGTACATCGTAATTGGAATCCCTGGAGCACTTCTGCTGGCAACGCTGCGTAGCCAGCTACGTGATATGCAAGAAGACGGTATCCGAAACGGCGCTGCCGTAAACGCTCAGTAGTTACTCTTCGCTCGCTCTTTCCAAGCGCAGAATCTCAGTATCACCGTAGTACTCCTCTTTTGAAGAGGCCTTCACTTCGCGTAGGAGATCGATCATATCTGCCATGCGCTTAGCATCACCCTTAATGGCTGCGAGAGCACCGATAAAACGCGGGTCATCCTTAGGAAGCTGTTCTAAGAGGTAGCAGTTAAGGAGTATAGCTGAGAGGGGCTGCCCCAACTGGTGCGCTGCGGTTCCTGCAAGTTGATGAACTGCGAGCTGTCGTTCTTGCTCCACTAACGCAACCTGCATATCCATAAGCTGGTTGTTCTTGTCCCGCAGACGACGCGTCAGATCGCGGATACGCAGGAGTGCTTTTACACGCGCCTGCAGCTCTTGGTAATTAAATGGCTTAGTGAGGTAGTCATCGACCCCCTCTTCTAACGCAGAAACCTTGTCAGCTACGGTATCACGAGCTGTCAGCATCAGCACGGGAACAGTCTCTCCCTCAACGTGCTTTCGCATCTCCTGACACACCTCGACACCGGTGAGGTCTGGCATCATGTAGTCCAGAATGGCGAGATCGGGCACTGATTCATTAAAACTCTCAAGAGCCTCCTTCCCTCCAGCGGCGACAACAGGGGTATACCCGAGGATAGACACTACGCTTGCGACGATAACGCGCGTATCCTCATCATCATCGGCGATAAGAATACGACGCTCGCGCGACTCGACCTTAGTCGCACCGGACGAGGTATCTTTCGGGGTAGAGCTCTCCATGACGTATTAGATTCCGCCACGCGGCAAAACGACTCGCGGAAAAAGCCGCAAAAACACTGATTGAAATCGATCAGATCCTGCGCTCGTGAAAACTATCCAAAGCTTAAGCTAGTTTGCGCTCAGCCCTTTACTTCCTCACCCCAACCCCCTTCAGCAACTCTTCGCCAAAAGTAGGGTCTGTGTCGACGAGCAAACGGAGAAACTCCTGCATCTCTCCCTGCTCGGCGGTGCCGTCTCCGAGCTTGTTACACACACTATCGATAAAGAAATCGAGCGCCTGCTCTTCGCTCTCGAAGGCGCGGTTCTGGGTCGCACGTGCGACCAGTTCAGCTACGAGGGGATCGGATGATTGCGAGGTCTCAACCGGAACGGCTTTCGTTCCACGCGATAAGGCCCTTCCTCCAGATACTACCTTTAGGGCATCCGCCCGTAACGCTCTTCTTGTTGAGTTCTTTGACATAACTATCTCACCGTCTTGATTTTTGTTTGAACTTGCTTACCGTTTTTACTTAAAATTTCTCCGCTCTCGTCACCGCCAGGCGGTTCACTCAATCGATCAAGGGTTTGCAGGTTATCCGCTATAACCCCGTGGTTTGTCAGCAGCGAGGCCTTCCGTAACTCAGATACGACTGTCATTGTAGCCTCCCCACGTTCATACTCAAGGACGATTAAGTTATTTCTCACATGAGCGGCTTCTGGCCTACGAGCTAAGTAGCTACGATAGGTCGCGGAAGCCTCCTCTGTGCGCCCCTGAAGGGCTAAAACGAGCCCTAAATTCGCCAAGGCCTCGTCATACTTCACATCCATACTGTAAGCCTGCCTAAAAAGCTGCTCCGCTCCGATCAGATCCCCCCGGTGGAAGGCGCTACACCCCTGCCCATCAAGCGCTGCTGGCAGGGGGGCAAGTTCGTAGGCAGCTTGGAAGGCGGCTTCCGCCTCCGTAAAACGCTTCTCCCGTAAGAGGAGCGTCCCGCGATCAACCAATTGCAGCGCCATTCGACGCCGCTCCGGGGAAACTTCCGAGCGGGGTACGCATCCGATGAGCGCTAAGCTCACAGTGACGAACCAACATATAGAGAGAATCGTACGCACCCCCGCACGAGTTGCGTACTTTGACGCGAAAAAACACAACCCCTGTGACAATCGCACTACCCATGCCCTACGCCGCATACTGTAACAAAGCCTCCCGCTGAATCTCTTCGCTTAACTCTATTCCTGCCACCTGTTTACACTTATATCGTGGAGCCACCTCCTCGTGAGCGATAACGACTACCTCACCCCCTCGAATACGAGCGATATCTCGCAAGAAGCTGCGTGCTCGCTTCGACGACAACAGCACTACATCCGGATTCTCTCTTTGCAACTGTTCGATGTGCTCACAGAGAGCATCGACGAGGCCACCTGGCAGGAGTCGCTTTGATTCCTCAGCCTTCACAAAAACAAGATCTAAGACCGGACTAAGCACAGCAACATCGATCACCCCATCGCGCGCAACTGCACTACTTATAACCGGCGCAAGGGCTGCTCGAATCTCACCGAGTAGCTCGCGGTCAGAGACTCGACCTGCACGTTCAGCGAGTACCTGAAGGATAACGTCGAGGTGACGGGTGGTGATACCTTCATTCAGAAGCTCTCGCAGCAAGACAGTTAGTCGCGTAAGTGAGATAGCTGCCGGCACAACACCGGTTACAAGTTCAGGAATCTCCTTCTCAACGTAATCAAGCGCCCTGCGCGTTGCGCCGTCATCAATAAGGTCGCGCCGATACTGATCTATCACCGTGCGCACCTCACGCATGATTGCCTCTAAGGGATTCTCCTCACCCTCAAGAGAGCCTTGGGCAACATCCATCCCTCGTACCAAGATCCGATATCTCTGACCTGCTTCTGCCCACAGCGCCATCGCTGGTATCTGCAACACCAACCCCCAGCGCTGAAAGGCGTAGGTCTGAATTTCAGTGAGCGCACGTGAGACCGACTCAATCGCCGGAAAACGAGCAACTACCTCACGGCTCACCTCTATGCGCACACTGTGCTCAAGGCTCGGCTCAAACACGGGAAGCTGCGCGGGGGCGCTTTCGTCGGCATCAGAAGCCCTACCCACCAACAGAGACCCAGCCGCTACAACACTAACAACCAGCAGCGCCAGATGTGGCATCCCAGGTAAACAGGCTAAGAGCGCCGCTGCACTAGCAACAAAGACCCGCGCAGCACGAAATTGCGCAAGCTGCGACAACAGATCGCTTGCTAACGTACTCGCCTCAGAAGCTTGCACCCGGGTTACAACCAAACCAGCGGCAACCGAGTTAAGTAGCGACGGAATCTGCGACAGAAGCCCGTCACCGATAGTGAGAACGGTATACTTTCTAACAGCGACACCGAACTCAAGCTCATGAAGGAGGACTCCAACAAGGAGCCCTCCAACGATATTTACCGCAGTTATAACGATCCCGGCTATCGCGTCGCCTTTGACAAATTTCATGGCACCGTCTAGTGCGCCGTAAAAACGTGATTCAATCTGGATGTCGTTCCGTTTCTGCCGAGCGCTATGCGGATCAAGTAGCCCACTGCGTATCTCAGCATCGATAGCCATCTGCTTTCCAGGGAGCGCATCAAGCGTAAATCGAGCAGCTACTTCAGCCACGCGCTCGGCGCCTTTTGCGACTACGATGAACTGGATAAGGGTTATAAGCAGGAAAAGAACGCAACCAACAACAACGCTTCCCCCAATGACTACCGAGCCAAAAGCCTCAACCGCTGCCCCCGCCTGCCCATCAGAGAGCACAGCCCTGGTCGTTGCAAGGTTGAGCGAGAGGCGAAAGAGTGTCGCTATGAGTAGCAAAGAGGGAAGAGCTGTTACCTTGAGTGGATCCTTTACGTGCAACGCTCCGATCACGAGCAACACTGCAAAAAGGAGATTTGCACACAGA
>JBIIHY010000300.1:0-4343 GCA_044235305.1 Bdellovibrionota bacterium | reverse complement strand
CCTTCTAATCTTCATAGTAGCCCCTCTTTAATCAGGTCATCGAGTAGCCGGAGAATGCGGCTATTGATTCGCCCCTCAATAACCTTTTTTCGCTCTAAATCGAATTTCACCACCAGTCTTGTGTTCCGGAAAACGTGCACATGCCGAGGCGCATGATCCCCGATCCAGGTCACAAAGATGTAATTCCCTCGTCGAATCTTTCCCATAGTATCATTAGTGATACGCCTTGTCATGGGCTTTTATAGCCCGTGCAAGAGTCCTGATATGGTTTATCGTACGGAGCGACCAAGAGTTGCGGATTCAGAGGTCGCCTTCGCTTAACCGCGGGGATACCTGTCGGGGGGAGGACGGACACCTTAATTTATCGGTTGCGCGAGCACCAAAGAGAAAAAACTGTCGCTATTTAATATGTTAGTAAGTCTAGGGTGCATATGTCTAATTTAGACGCTTTGTTAGATATGAGTGCCCGATTTGCGCAAGTGGCGGCAATGTGTGAGCGTCCGTCTTCGAGGGGGTGGGCTGTCAGTGGTCCCTTGTGAGAAAGACGTGAGGCTGTTTACCGTCCCTCAAGCCGTTTGAGCACATCAAGTAGTACTGATAAAGCATCATCAAAGGACAGCGAGGCATCAACGGATGCTACGGCAGAAGCCCACCCGCGACGTAGCACTTCTGTGTTGATTGATTGGAGGCTGGCGTATAGGTCTTCTGGCAGCTCATCGCCCCTCGTTTGGAATTTATCTTTCAGGGCATTCTTTAGTTCTTTGATTGATACCCTGTCAGCAAGATGAGCGATATCAAAAATATCCTTCGAGCGGCTATTAGCGCTGGCACGGGTAATGAGAGAGTGGAGTTTTTCAGCAACAATCATCTCGCACGGGTAGATGCGACAAAGACACTCGTCATCCGCTAACAGGAGCGGCATCTCGCACAATTCCCCTTTAACTGACTCTCCTGTTCCGAGATCTAGGTGTATCACCTGAGCTTTTGATAGGTCCTTGATTACCTCACCTAACCCAGCTCGAAACACGAACCGAGTTCCACCGTATTCTCCCTGGGTCTCAAGGTCGACGGTTTTTTGAAATCTGTACCAGGTTATTTCATCCTCTGCCTCTTGAGCTGCTTTGATGATGAGCGGTGCAAGGTGCTTCGCTGGAATACCTGTTATGCTTGCGTCTAAATCAACAGTGTACCGGGGAGAGTTGTACACTCTGAGCATGATGAATCCACCTTTGAACACCAAGTGATCAGCTATTCTGCTATCTTTAACCAGTCGCAGAAGGAGCTGTTGGATTAAGAACGTGGTCAAAATAAACTGATATTGTACCCGTTGCTCCTTCGCCAGGTTCACTAACTGCTGAGTAATCTTTTGCTTCTTGGAACTGCTCACGCCTCAAGGCCTCCGAATAGTGCTTGGGCGTGAAGTGCTAGCTTGTCTGAGACACCGAGCGTTTGAGCTACTTTGAAAAGCTTGTCAGGTGTCGTCCGCTTCTCGCGAATAGCTCGCAGTGCAGCGCGATAGGCGAGTCGCTCTCCAAGCTTCGAGGAGAAGATAAAGGTGTCGATGATGGTCCGCTCCAGAGATGTGATGCGGTAGTCGGGGTATCGCTCAATGCCAGCCGTTAAATCCATCTTGGTGCGTATAAGTCTGTACTGTTTCTTTACCCGGTATTTTGAGGGGGGCACCAAGACCCATATCTTCCTAGGCACCTCGTCAGCAAGGCCGTAATGAAATAGGGCTGTGAGGCCGCCAATAACAGAACTCTCTCCCAAGGAGATGCAGGCCACAGCGAAATCGCGCGTAGCCGGATCAAGGGCTCGGGCAACAACTTCGTAGATACCGCGACTTATTTTTTCAATAACACCAGTGCGAGTAAGTTTTGCCACTTCTCTTTGAGATAGACCTAAGTCCTTGGCTTGCTTGAAGGTGAATCTTCCTAGTTTATACAATGAATGCGGTAATTTGCAGCCA
Source organism: Bdellovibrionota bacterium (assembly GCA_044235305.1). Lineage (GTDB taxonomy): Bacteria > Bdellovibrionota_C > UBA2361 > UBA2361 > OMII01 > OMII01. Next base: position 2,374 of record JBIIHY010000300.1, on the reverse strand, counting down.
CTCTTCGTCATGTATATATTCTAGCATTATTAGAAAAAAATGCTAGAATAAAAACATTTCCTAGCCTCTCCTGCTACGAACTCCCCTCAACCGCGCGCGGCATCAGATACACTATCCGCGCCCGCTCCTGCACGACCCCGGCATGGCGTTTCGCCTCATCTCCTCGACCCCAAAAGAGATCGATGCGAGCGGTACCGGTTATCGCTCCACCTGAATCCTGATCCAGCACTATGCGCGAGACATCCTGTTTGTAAGACGGATCTGCGCGGTGCTCATCTCCTGGTGCAAAGACAGGCTTTGGAAAACTAAGCAGCGCAAGGGCACCTTTGGGGGCGAACTTTGGATCGGCAGCTATCGTTCTTCCAGGTGTTGCAGGCACCCCAAGAGAAGTAATGGCACGCTCTGAGTTCTTTCTAAAGAAGACATAGCTCGGGTTACGAAAGAGGATCCGGTTTCGCTCGGTTTCGTTCATCGACCGTAGCGTGCTCTCTACGCGCTGCATGGTAATTGGAAGAGGTGCGAGCTGTTCGCGCAAAAACTTTCCGACAGCCTCGTATTTGAGCCCATTTTTTTCGGCATAGTTCAGGTAGATCTCTGAGCCATCTGGTAGGCGAACAGTTCCTGAGCCCTGGATGTGAAGGAAGAACGCATCAACTGGGTCAACGTAGCACAGCTCAAGGGCGCGTCCAGCAAGAACGTTTTTGCCGTCGATATCTTCACGCGAGAAATACGGGAAGACGCGGTCGTTAAAAACCCGCCCCTTGAGGAGTCCCTCTTGTCTGAACCGTTCGGCGAACTGGCTCAATTCGATTGAGACCAGGTCTGCTGGTTTGGCGTACAGGGGTTGGGAGTAAACGGCGGTTTTTTTAAGGCTACCTGGAATCACTGGTTCAAAGTAGCTGGTCAGCAGAATGTCGCCCCATTTCTTGCCACCGTAGATCTCAAAGAAGCGAAAATTATCTCGAATGTATGCAAGCTTGGCTTCGGGAGTCGCTTGGCTTCGAAGCGTCACGAGTAACCTGTCCAAAGCTTCAACGTAAGCTCCTCGTGTGATCGTCTCGGGGCCAAACTGCATGACCTTGGATGAAGTTCGAAGGAGGGTAGCGCGCTGAGCCTCTATGGCTTCAATAAGACCGCCTAGTTCCAGGTCATCATTCAGCGGGGGAGCTGATATCTCTCGGAAAGCTGCCTCCGGTGAAGGGAGTAGGGTACGGGCGCAACCGCAAAGATACAAAAGGGCGAGCACGGTAGTAAGTGCGCGCAATGTGGTTGCGGGCAGACTCCTCAGACCAGGCCATGAATTACCAGTAGACATCCTCTGGGGGGGCGTAAATTCTTCAATCGTTGTGGGGCTTTCTGTGAGTGTCACGACAATCTTGTAAGCCCCCACACGCAGTGTGGCAAGGGGAATTCAGAATACTGAGAGTCATTACCGATCGCTCGGCATCAAAACTAGTAAGGGTTTGTTTGTATGAACGGCCCAAAGGTTTTGACGGGGGATGTATGGTAGGTGCAGTCGGTTGTTCCCGATTCCTTGTTGTACTCGCAGGTGTGTTCTCCCTGTTTTGTTTTGCGGCCAACTCTCATGCAGATGAGGCGCAATCTCCCTATCGCTCACAGCTCCAGCTTAAAGGGTTCTACGAACTACGTTCCGCACCAGCCGGCTCACGCGAGCGCGAGATAATTCCAACAGTGCGAATAACTGGCCGACTACGCACCGAGGGGCGTATCGATGCTCGGTTTACAATCCGCAAGAATAAGGTCTGGAAGTCATCGTTGCGTAAGCAGGGGAGCGAGACATTAGATCGTGTTGCGCCTGTGCTTCTTCAGGGAAAGCTTGCAGTTGGTGGCGGATATCGGGTGCGTGGTAAACGGGTGATGCCGAGTGCTGCTTCTATTATCGGGCCTGAGTTGAAGGTTACCTTTCCGGGTCGCGCTCGCGGCGCGCAGAAGACGCGACAGAGAATATACACAATACGGGTTAAGTTGGATGGCTCGGTAAAGGTAACTGCCCGCGTTGCCAGCATTCCCGTTAACGCCTTTCAACGCGGTGAGTGCGCTGCACCGACAGGAGCTGCTACTGAAGGTAATCACGAGCCATCGCGAACAGTGGCTGCTCTTGAGACAGGAGAAGTAAATACGGTTACACGGAAAGTGTTGACTATCAGCACTGATGCAGACCCTGAGTGGTATGCTCAGAACGGAGCGAACAGCAACGCAGAGATAGCTAGTATAATAAATGCAGCCGAGGTTATCTACGAGCGGCAATTGGGGGTAAAATTTAGAATCGTTAAGCAACACGTCTACACAGACTCCTCGCCGTACTCGACCACTGCTGCGGGTGAGCTGTTAACGACTTTTTTGCAGAATCCAG
>JBIIHY010000299.1:0-4347 GCA_044235305.1 Bdellovibrionota bacterium | reverse complement strand
CATAAGGAATGTTTTTGACGCACGCAAGGCAAATGTCGTCTTTGAGCCCGAAAAGAAGGCGCCATAACGTCCGTGTCAAGGACAAATGTCATTCGCCCCTATATAGAAGCGATTCAATGAAAAAATTTGGTACAGGGTAACTATTTTCCCCAACTCAGAAACTTAAATCGAGATTTTACGATAACTATAATGAGAGCGGATAACAGGGGGGGGGCATGTGTTTTAAAAAGCTCGAATAATAAGCTGACTTCCACCTAAAGCTCTTACGCACTGCTGTCCTAGCCACCTAAATTCACTCACAAATAAAATATCATCTTTTTCAAGCGATGGAAGGATAACCAATTTTCCTGATTTCTCGAGCGGATCGGAATTCGGATTTTGATTCAAACCACAAGGCCACGGCCATCGCTAATCTTTTATGCTGAGCGTGTTGATTCGCGGACTTGTTCTTGAAGGGCATACCGATAACGCAAACCGCTTTTCCTTATCAGTCAAAGTTGAGAATAGATGGTATCTTCCGTGGAGCAATCGCTCGGAGTAATTGGTAGCCGATCCCCGCCGCGCCATCAAAGAGGCCCGATATGAATGGCGTTGAGCTATGCAACGGCTTGAAGCCTAGGTTCGGCGTGCTTGATAACAGATCGAGGATCTGTCCATGAAGAGTCGCCAAGGGGGCGTCATGCTGAGTTCGAATGGTAAGCTCTAAGGCACCTGTTATTCCACAGCAAATGTTATGAGCGGCCGGCTCTTCCCTGATCATAAGCTCAATTGAGCGCTTAACCGCATTTAGTTCTCTTCCGGCTGGAGGTTTTCCTATTTCATCGATGGCGCTCAAAGCGATGCCAACGGTTCCATGACACCACGATGAATTTAATGGCTGTTGTCCATCCGCTGAACGAGGATCGTTCCAGTTTCCTTCGCTTTCACTGAAGAATTGCCTTGCTCCTACTTGGCCAAGTTCGGCTGCTCGAAAAAAGCGCTCATACTTGAGAGCTCTTCCAGCTCGTACGAGGGCATAGCTAATCCCGCCAATGCCATGCGCGAATCCTGGAAGCTGCTTGTCGTCCAAGGTCTTCCACCCCCAACAGGTGGGAGAGTGTTCAGTGGCGTCACGAATTAGTCTCTCTCCGGCCAATCTGATCTTTCTCGCCAGCTCGTGAGAAGGCATCGCGCGATTGATGACATCCAAGCTTAGTATGATGCCGGCGGTTCCACCCAATAGATCGCACCCCCCTGAGATAATTGAATCGTCAGTCATGGAGTGAGCTAGGTGGGCTGCGTGGGCGATTAACTCCGGGTCCTTAAGGAGCAGTCCGCCACGCACCAGCGCGTAGGCAAGTCCCGCAATTCCGTCTCCCAGGTCTAGGACCGATGCGATGTTGGACTTCGGCTCAGTCACTATACCGTGTAGAATATTGGAGGCTAGACGCTTAAATTCGTCATCACCGTCAACGGCGTACGATGCGGCGTATAGAAGTCCGATACCGGCGGCTCCTTTGTATAGCCCATGCCCCACGAGTCCCATGCGATACAAACCATCTTGAGCCGCTGGGATGAGGCCGAGCCAATTTTGCGACGGGTTGCGCGCACCTAAAGACGAGTTTCGAACTTGAGTGCAGATGTCGTATACGGTGTTTAGAAGCCTGTTGCCTCCGCTCGCTCGCTGCCGTGGGGTTGCCTTTTCCGGATCACATACTCCCTGCTGGGCAAAACTAAAGTCGATCACTTGAAGTTGGTTCGCGCAATCTTGGCTGGATAGCGCCAACAATCGTCGCTTGACGAGCATCCAAGGAGATTCGCGGAAGGCATTGTTGGCTATCGGGCGCCCGTTGCAGTAGAGGTTCCTATGACCTAGACGGACGGTGAAGTATGGAATGTCGTGGTTTTCAAGTGAGGATATCTCCTGCTCGGCGATAGCGAACCAATCCGCTCTATACCCCGCCTGCGCCCATGACCGAAGCACTCGTGTGAATGTGAGACTATGGTCTATGCCATGTTGGAGCGAATCGGGATGAAGGCTGCGCTGCCGAAGCCAGTAATACGCGGCGGTAGGGCGAGCTACAAATCTACACGAAGCCGTCCGGAGAGAGGGAAGTAGGGAAGGCTGTTTTGTAATCTCCAACGCGTTACGTTGAATTAGGCCGTACGCGTGCTCAAAGCCAGCCTTCACTTGGGAGATGACTGTACGGTAATCAATAGAATCCTTGGAAGGTTGACTGAGAGCGGGGTCTACGGGCTCTCGAATTACTTTGAGGCCCATCAGCACCGTCCCCAAGTTCTCAAATTGGTAGCTAGAGGCCATCTGGTCAGTGAGTCGAATTCCGAGCGGGCTCAGATCAAGATCATCTTCGGTATCTTTGGCTGTTGGGAGGAGGCCAATTCGATTCACGGACGCGTTCAGAGGAGATTCTTCGGCATGATCGTTTCCTCCTCCTTCGAACATATCGTAATTGCAATGAAAGAGAGTCTCTAAATCGACCATAACCGGATAGTTTTCTGACGCTATGAGATTCTCACTATGGCAATCGGTCGCGCGAAAGACATGAAGAGCGGCAAGGAGTGCGCCCAACCTGAAATAATACTCGGACAACTCGTTAAGACTTTCTGTTGTTGAGTGGTGAATGTGCTCACACCAACCGTGCTTCTTGCGGCCAAAAGTTTTGATTTCGCGAAACAGTGCCGATTCGGATTGTTTATTAAGGTATGCGAAAATGCGCATTAGACCCGAGTCGAGGCTTACGGGGCGTGGCTTGTAGACTAATTTTTTATCATCCTCGGTTGTGACGATAAGGACATTCTTGCCCCCGTTATGAGGGTCGGAGAGCCCTCCAACGATTCCGGTAATTGCTCCGAGTCGTCCAAGGCCTAGCGCTAGTCCTGCTTGGTAGCGGTCTTTCTGATACGCGATAATGAACGCTCTGCTGTTTTCTAGCCATTGGTGCACGCGCAAGGAAAGAAGCCTCGCCAGTACCGGGTATTTCCAATAGAGATCGAGCCCACCATCTCTTTTAATGTTTTGCGAAAACTCATGGTACAGATCTGAGTTGGCCGAATTAGTAATTTTGGCGAACAAGGCGAGTCGTGAGTTGTTGGTAGAGCTTCTGAAGATCTGAAATTCCTGAAGGAGCGCTTGGCGCGCGATGACACTAAGATCCCGCGTCAACGAACTGGTGAGATCTTCACATGCTCTTGTGGTAATTAATGATACGGCCTGTTTGTCCAAGGATTTAAGAAGGCGGTCGACCGCACGCTGCGCCACAGGCTGTATTATATTTCCGAACTCGATTGATTTGGAGTCGACGTGTATCGCGGAGTCACCGTGGATGCCCTGTTCATCAAGCCTTAGGAGCTTAGCCCCGTCGGGATCTGGCGCTACGCACGCGGTATCGTTTGTCCCGAGTACCACTCGGAGTTGTTTCTCTGAGCGGCTAAGTCGATTACACCAAGCGGAGCATGCCTCGTGGCTTTTGAGCTCTTGAACAAGGAGATCCCAGCGCCTTGCTTCTAGACCGCTGTCCCTTGGGGCGGCGCACGGGTTAGGGCTACTAATATAATATTGCAGAGAATGGGCCCGACTGAGGGCCGCAGCCAAGCGGTTCCCAAAAGCGACCTCGCTAGGTTCTCTTGAATTGAGTTCGATACTCAATACCTCGTTATGGTTCTTGCAATTTGTCATGAAACGCTACCGCTTCAGGTTAAAGAGCCGCCCAGGTTCGCGGCGATTCAATTCGAGAACAGGGCGGCGATTTCCACTCGTATCTCGCAACGCGGTGGCGCGCTGCTCAACCTTTTCATTTAAGTGGAGCACTCTTGTTTAGAGGTGCTCTTTCCACAATAACCGCACCAGGTATGCACCAGAGAGCCATAGCTACACTCATTACCGGTCGTCCCCGCCACGACGGTAAACGGCTGGAGGTCAAAAGCTCCCGCCAATACTTCCATAAACGGCGCTCGATCAATAATAGCGTCGGGAAGTTCTAATATCACTTCGCCCGGCCGAGGCTCATGAAGTTCGATCTCTACATCCTCACTGATTTGCGCGGAGTCACCGGAGCGGCGCTTTAATTCCCTGTTTAGCGCCTCTCTTGGGGTTTCCCGGAGAGCCCGACGGAGAGCGGGATTGCCCGCGGCGTCGTTGAGGATCTCAGTGATAAGGTCTGTTCGACCGGAGGGGGTTGGGTACAGATTGTCAGGCGCCGGAATTACGAGATTCACTTTTCCGGCGTTCTCAAGAAGGACTTTCACAGCGAAATCGGCAGGAATATCGCAAGCAGCTTCGTTGGAACGGTTAACGAACGAGGCTACCGTGAGGACTGGGTCCGCTATCAATGAGCTCTTCACGTGCGG
>JBIIHY010000033.1:0-13837 GCA_044235305.1 Bdellovibrionota bacterium | reverse complement strand
ATTTCACGTGAATGGCGCCGCCGCTCACCTCGTTCACAGAGGCGATAAGGTGATTATAGCCGCATTCACCTACCTAGAGCCTGCAGCCGCAGCAGCACACAAGCCGACTGCTCTATTTCTGAACCCCGATAATTCAATCAAAGATATCCACGCCGAGCGGCCCAAAACCGTTGCGGCCTAACGCAAGATTGAAATGCTAGATATCCTCCCTCAACTTCTCGTAAACGCTGTCATAACAGGCAGTATTTACGCGCTTGCTAGCTCGGGTTTGGCGCTGACAGTTGGACTACTCAGGATCCTTAACTTTGCGCACGGCCACATCATGATGGCCGGGGCGTACACTTTCTTCTTCTTCCACGTTCAACAAGAGCTTGGCCTCCTCACTGCGGGAGCGGCTTCAGTTGTTGTAACGGCTCTTCTCGGCGTACTCACCTTAACCGTTTTCATCTCACCGTTTTTACAGTACAGCGCCCTCCTACCTTTCGTAACCACAATAGCCCTCGGTTCAATTTTGGAAGCAGTGGTTTCATTAGGATTTGGCGTAAATGTAAGATCTTTTCCGAGCGGCAACGGGGTCGAGAGCCTTCAGTGGGGAAGCGTCTTTGTCACGCCTATTCAGTTACTGATCGTCGCAAGCGCCCTAACAATTTTAGGGGTGCTAGGCGTTGCTATACACCTCACTCCATTCGGTAGAAAAGTGCGCGCATTGGCTGAAAATCCACACGCCGCTGAAGGGCTAGGAATCTCGGGCAAACAGATTACGTTGGGTATCTTTGTCGCCTCAATGCTACTTGGAGCCTATGCCGGTGTTCTCGTTGGATACGAAACTAATATTCAGCCAACTATGGGTGGGTCGTACACAATCAAAGCGTTCGCTGCAATGATTCTTGGCGGCCTCGGCAATATGTGGGGCACTATCGCTGGGGCCTACATCTTGGGACTGGTTGAGAATCTATCGATCGGTCTTGATTTTGGTGGCTACTCACTCCCTACCGGATACAAGGACGCCTTCGCGTTCGTTATCATCCTTGTTGTCCTGCTATTTAGACCACAGGGGCTTTTCGGCGCGAAGGCGCGCATCGCATGAAATTTCTGTTCGGCCTTACCTTTAATGATTACCACACGCATTTGGCGATCCTCATCTGTATCTACATAATTCTGGCGCAAAGCTTAAATCTCACCTTCGGTCTTGGGCGGCTCTTTAACTTAGCGCACGTGGCGTCGTACGCTATAGGCGCGTACACAACAGCGCTACTCTCAACAGAGGCTGGATCTTCTTTCTTCAGCTGCGTAGCAGCAAGCATGATTCTAAGCGGTGTCTTCGCATTCTCTCTAGGTACTATCGCCCTTAGGCTCTCTACTGATTATTTTGCTATCGGCACCCTCGCGTTTAGCTCAGTTGTTTCTGCTTTACTCATCAACTGGAAGAGCCTCACACATGGCGTGCTTGGGATACCTGGAATACCGCGACCAGAGCTTCTAGGAATAGATTTTTACGACAACTCAAGCTTCCTCGATCTAATCCTTCTGTTTGTCCTCGCGATTCAAGCAATCTTCTACGTTTTATCCACTGGCTCCTTTGGTCGCACACTAAGGGCACTCGCCGAATATGAGCAGGCTGCGGCTGCGCTCGGTAAAAACACCAGACGGATTCGCAACCTCGCTTTCTTTTTCTCCTCAAGCGCTGCTGGCTTGGCAGGCAGCTTCTTTGCCTACTATCTGCAGTACATCGATCCGTCTAGTTTCTCTCTTGCCGAGATGGTTTTCGTATTAACCATAGTCATCGTGGGACGCCCCGGCTCATTTTTGGGAGTAATAGCAGCAACTGTTTTCCTCTTACTACTCCCCGAAGCCTTACGCCACGTCGACATAAATTCCGCATACCTAGGACCGGCGCGACAGCTTTTATATGCGGTAATTCTCTTTGGTGTAGTGTGGTGGAAGCGGGGCGCTATCTTTCCCCGACAGAGGCAGGTGTAGAGATATGTTGACTCTTTCTGATGTTGCAGTTTCATTCTCGGGAAGTAAGGTGCTTAACGGGGTCTCGTGCTCGATGACAGGACATGAAACCGTAGGAATTATCGGTCCAAATGGAAGTGGAAAGACGACCCTATTCAACTGCATTTCAGGCTTTGCTTCGATCGACGCTGGATCTATCACCTTCCGCGAACAACCCATACACACTCTGGCGCCATACGAACGCGCCCGACGTGGATTGGGTCGCGTATTTCAAAACTTCGGCATCTTTCGCGAGATGAGCCTCTTAGAGAATATGCTGCTTGCTCTCGAATCAACTAAGGGAGCACGCTCAACTATTCTACCCTGGTCAAAGTCAACAAAAGAGCTCAAAGGCCGCGCACTGGAACTTCTATCCGAGATAAAACTCGAAGAGAAGGCAGATGCTAAAGCTGGCTCCCTCTCTGGTGGTCAGATGCGGCTGCTTGAAATCATGCGAACCCTTGCTACGGGAGCTGAAGTATTTCTTCTTGATGAGCCAACTGCCGGAGTATCTCCTCGCATGAAGGAAGAGGTAGCTGCTATCATCAAGAAGCTCCAGGGGCTTGGCAAAGCAGTTCTCATCATTGAACACGACATTACGTTCATCCAAAAGTTCTGTAGTCGCATTATTGTATTAAACGAGGGTAAGATAATCCTCGATGACACCCCAGAGAAGGTGCGCAGCGATGCGAGATTAAAAGAGATCTACTTTGGAAGGGATGAAGCGGCGTAAACCGTGGGAGAACGCAGGATTCTCGCGCCTAGAAACATAGGAGTGGTCCCGGTGTCGTAGCTGAAGTCGCCTCAACCAGCGTGAGGTCATCCAAGAAAACAGAAACATATAGACGTCATAGCCCACGCCCCTGCGCCCGTGCTAATCAGATAGGCACCTCGGAAGGGTTGTCGTACCCGTTGTCTCCAGTTTTTACACCAAAGTGCTCTACCCCACTTACTTATTAGGGGTGAGTGCGCTCACAAAGTATCAAAAATGGGGATAGTTACTGTGGAAGCTCTTGTACTCGAAAAAAAAGGCATTCTTGCAATCAGAGAAATCGGCATCAAAGAAGATCTCGGCCCCCACGATGTACGCATAGCGATCCATACCGTTGGTGTCTGCGGCAGTGACGTACACTACTATACTCATGGAGAGATCGGACCATTCGTTGTGAAGGAACCAATGGTGCTGGGTCATGAGGCATCGGGAGTGATTGTTGAGGTCGGTCGCGAAGTCACCAACCTCAAAAAAGGCGACCGTGTCTGCATGGAACCAGGAATACCTGACCCCAATAGTATCGAGACCCGTCTCGGTATCTATAACCTCGATCCACACGTACGTTTTTGGGCAACCCCTCCAGTCCACGGCGTGTTGCGACCAACTGTCGTGCACCCAGCAGCATTTACATTCAAGCTACCTGACAATATTTCGTTTGCCGAAGGCGCTATGGTCGAGCCTCTTGCTGTGGGCATGCACGCTGCTAACAAAGCTCAGATTAAGCCCGGTGATGTTGCTATCGTCTCAGGCGCAGGACCGATCGGCATGGTCACCGCACTAGCTGCACTCGCTGGTGGATGCAGTCGAGTCATAATTTCAGACGTAATCGATGAGAAGCTTAATCTTGCTGCTTCACTGGGTCCGATAACGCCAGTGAATATAAAGCGTGAGAGCCTCGCAGACGTTGTGTTAAAAGTAACTGATGGTCTGGGTGCGGATGTACTGTTTGAGGCAAGTGGGAACGCAAAGGCCCTCGAGAGTATATTCGAGCCCGTCAGACCTGGTGGTCGAGTTGTTCTGATTGGAATGCCCGGAAAGCCCGTACCCTTGAGCATAGAGGCAGCCATGATCAAGGAGATAACTGTGGCTACTATTTTCCGGTATGCCCACGTCTATCCCCGTGCGTTACAACTGTTGCGCTCAGGAAAGATCGATTTGAAACCCCTGATTACTGACCGCTACCGCTTTAGCGACAGTATCGAGGCCTTTGAATATGCAACCAATATGAGGCCAACAAGTGTTAAGGTCCAGATTGAGCTATAGAGTTGGCACTCAGGGCGGCAAGTAAAGTCAACACGTTAGACCCATTAACCGCCTGAGTGTTCTCCACCGCGGCCGCGTCCAGCACCGCAACGCTGCTTGACATCACAGATACTCCGAACAGTGCCATAACACCCATGTTGTTAGTGGGAACAAAATGGAATTTGAGGATCAACTAAATTTTGTAGTGTCAGAAAAAACTGGCCTAAACGCTGACAGCTCAACCGGGAATCTACCATCGGCTGAAAAGACTCTTGTTGAGATCAGAGTTGAAATTCAACGCATAGCGCTATCGCTCTCTACGGGCACCGGAGCTGACCCCCTTCATGGTCATGGCCAGCTGACTCCGGAACGACGTTACGGGTCCTCGCAAACACCTGTGACAGACAAACTTTCTGGGACGATGGTTAGTCGAGACTCGATTATTCGTAACCCCTCAGAGCCGCAACACCTAATCACTCAAGAAAGACTAGGCGGTTTCAAAAATGAAGTTGATCAACACGCGGGACTGCCACACTCAAGAGCTCGAGAACTACATACGATTATAGACCGAACTGTCACAAAGCTCATAAACCGCGAAGTCGTTACTGAGAGAGCTGAGCATCCCCATCACAATCAAGCCAAAGAGCCGCCATCAGCCAACAAACCCGCAACAAAAGAAGCATCGCACGAGTCCCGAGTCACCGAGCAACAGGCACCAGTGGTACCTCCACAGCTACACATTCGGGGTGAGTCGTCACAACGAACAGACTCGACCAAAGCACCAGAGATTTCAAACAATCAGGAGCTGAACCGAGAATTCACACAAAATGGCCCACGCGTGTCGGCGCTGGAACCAGCTCGAGATCCATCTGCAACGCCGATTACCTCGTGGCTGCAGCAACCACCAACAATTGACACCCCACGGCCCCAAGTCACTCTCTCGATGCCGCTTGAGGAAGCGCGAATGATAGCCCTTGATAAGATAAGCACCCTGCGAGAGGCCCTTCAGATAGCTCCCTATAACGCTGAGCATAGATCATCGACGATTCCGCAACCGACTGGAGAGATTAAAACTATCGAGCATTCCGTTCAGGACGCTACACCTCGCGCTACTGACCAACAACGACTGCCAGATCTGCAGCGAGAAATCAGCACTCCTGCTTTTACCATAGCAGCTAGCGCTCCAACTGAACAGAAAGTTGCGCCTCAGCAGTCGACTGAGCCCACCAGCCGCTCAACCATCACCCCTCAAGAACACCAGCAGGCCAACCAAATACTTAGCGGTTTAGAAAAAATTACCTCTCAGCTCATTAGCCTCAATGCCCTGCGTACCATCGACCGTGCACTTGAAACAGTGTGTCTATCGGTTGTTGCTGGCGGCTATCTGGGAGCACAGGGCGCCGCATATATCTTCCGTGAAACTCTCACAGCGACCGTAGACATTATTGCTAGACTTAGAGAGATGTTAGGTATTCCCTCAACACTCACAGCAGAACTTAGCACAGTTCAGGAGTCGCTTGATCAACTCGAAAAACAGTGCCTCGACCGAGACTTTGAAAAAGTGACCTCAGCAGCTGGATTCGTGGGCGATATAATCGGCCAAATAAAGCTCTCTGGCTCTGGATTACCGGTCGAGGGAATCACCGTAGACGGTGGTAGTCTTGGAACCTGCATCACGAACTCGCTCGGCGAGTTTCGCTTTGATAACATCCCGTTGGATACGGGATATGAGATCACGGCTCACGATGCGAGGTACCTTTTCTTTCCTAGCTCCTTCGTTGGAACAGTTGCAACCACAAATCAACTTACATTCTCAGCGACTAAGGCATAGTCAGCTTACAGCGTTGTCTGCTCTAGAGATTCAACGACCGACACCTCTAGTCTAATTTTACTGTACTCACTGTCCTGAGCATCTCCGGCACGTCTTCCTCCTTGAGCTGAACTGCTGAATAGTAGGCAGCCGGCCAACAGGGGTGCAGGTTCTTGAGTTCATGATTTAGATCCCACCCTTTCCATACCCGCTCAAACCAGCCCGGTACTATCTCATGGGAATGGCTGAATGTTTCCAATTTCCGCTGAACCTCTTCATCACTACGTGCGTAACTGAGATGGTGCATTATACATTTGGATTCCGGTACTTCTTCACCCTGAAGCACGTCGACTTTACGCCCACTGGTAAACAGCGATCTATTTACCCGAATAAGGGAAGCCGGCTTATATGACTCAGGTGGCTCGATTCGAAAATAAGGGGACTTCCAATAGGTACGCATACTGATGTACCAGGCATCAATGTACGGCTTCTCTGCCGCAAGTTCCAGGAGGCTGTTAAGAGAAGAAGGATCAAAAACCTCGTCAGCATCAAGAACAAGGCAATAGAAGAAACCGTTTTCTGATAGGGCGGCTAGACCAGCATTTCGCTGCGCAGCCTCGGTATCCCAACTTCCCTCAACTATCCGAATTTTGTCGCTAGGATCGGGGAGCTCCTTGATTACCTTTCGCATATTCAGCGCAGAAGCCACCCGACCGTTCCATGGCTTATCACTAACAATGAAATAAATCGCGTCGACTCCGTCGTATACGGAGCGAACAACTTCACGCAGCCATCGAGTATCATCATGCACGCAGCATACAGCTGCGGTACGCGGCTGTATTGTCGTCAACTTTGATCCGCTCAACTGCCGAAGGAGCCGCATATAACGCTGCTCCTCTACTAAGGCTTGCAACTCGGTAGAATGCTCCAGAGAAGCGTAATCCTGGAGGAACAGCAGCCGAGACAGCTCCTCACCCCACTTCGCTATAAAGGCCGCTACATACCGTTGCTCTCTGATGCTCCTCTCCTCAATTGATTCAGCACCATCCCACGTTGATTTGCCCTGGAAATGCAGAACAAAACTACTTAGTGCGAGTACGACTGGAAATCCCGCTATCCAGGAACGAAGACAATAATCAGTATCCTCAGCGCCACCCCTACCAAACGATTCATCAAATACTCCGACCACCGTATAAACTAAGCAGGGAATTCTCACGCAAAAAAAAGCAACCGCAGGCTCGGCCTGCACCCCCAGCGGCACAGAACGATGCACCCTCACCAACGCATCGAAGAGCGCCTCTTTCCCCTGGTACTCGTGTAAGTCCATCGAATTCCTTAGGACCAAACGTTCGAGCTCACAGGAGATGTGCTGATTTGATATTGATGATGCAATACAACAGCAATCGACTTGCTCTAACGATTCACGCCATCCTTCGCTGAAAACGACGTCATTATTAAGTAAAAAAAGGTCCTGTCCTAGCAGCGCCGCCCGAGCTCTCGCTTCATTTGCATTCGCTGCAAATGAGCATGGGCTCTCACGTCGGAGCACTTGAACCTGAGGAAATGGATCTACCAACGATTGATCAAACGTTGAGTCGTTATCAATAAGCAGAAATACGTCGTCTGCCCGCCACTCAGTATGGGAAAAAAAAGAAGCAAGCGCTACAGGTGTGTATGCTGCAGAATTCCGGGTCGTTACCATCGAGAAAAACGCCATATTGATTAGTTATCACGCATCTCACCTTCTAGAAATTAGGATTTTCCACCGAGTGCTTGACACCTACGCGTATGCTATACTTCTCTTATGAACACTCCTGCTACCCTTCAAGAACTTAAAACCCTGGAACAGCGCTTCGACAACCTTGAGCCCGAAATGGAGTTAACAGTGCGCGACCCAGAGCTGGGGGTAGAAGGATACGTTGTGGTGTGGACAACCCTTGCTGCAACCTCCAATCCTCTCGGTCGGTTTGGAAAGGGCGGGACGCGCATCACCCCTACTACTTCACTTGACGAGATAAAGATGTTGGCGCGGATTATGGCGCTCAAGAACGCTGCCGCTGGCCTCCCATTAGGAGGGGCTAAATCCGGACTAAGAGATGACCCCTCCTCTGCTGGTTTCGAAAAACGTTACCGCCGCTTTGCGCGCCTGGCTGCTCCCACGCTGATAGAGAACGGTGGCATCTTTGGAGGATTTGGTTTCGACATAGGCGGTAGACCCGAGCACGTGCACTGGATCTGTGACGAGCTAAAATCAACCAGGTGCTTTACGGGCAAACCGGTTGAGATGGGCGGAACCGACTACGACCGAGAAGGAATAGCAGGACTAGGTGTGAGTGAAAGCGCGGTTGCAGCGCTTGAACACGAAGGCACTCCTGTACGGGGTACGACCTTTGCTGTTCAAGGGCTCGGAGCTATGGGGGCTGCGATTGTTAAATACTTTAGTGAAGCCGGCGGAGTATTAAGGGCTGTCTCTGACCCGAGGGTTTCCGGTACCTTCATACTCCCTCATGGAGCAAGCCAGGGGCTTATCGAATCGATCGCCTCTCACAACTGGGAGCAGACAGCCCAGTTACTTCAGAAAGAAGGAACTCTAACAGACATCAACGAAGTACTGTACCAAGAGGTAGGGATTCTCTTCCCTGCGGCAGTGCAAGAAGTAGTTACCTCAGCCAACGTCGCTCGCATAAAAGCCCTTCGACTTATCGAGGGAGCAAACAATCCATGTACTGCAGAAGCTCGCTCTTCCCTCCACGGCCGCGGAGTAGTTGTGCTCCCAGACTTCCTCGTTAACGCAGGCGGCATCATCGCTGCTTACGTGGAGATGACCTCAGGCATTTCACCAGAAGAGAACAAACGAACCCGCCGCAACGTTGAAGATGCAAAGGCTATGACCCGTGAGCGTATGCGAACTAACACCAAAGCTGCCCTTGAGATTGCCGGGGTTGCAGCGTGTGAACCGGTAGTAGCAGCGCGTTACCTCGCCCTAAAAAACATCTTTAAGAGCTGAGCGCGCGGCAAAAAACCACCCTTTTGGATGGTTTTTAGTAAACTCAAGCCTCCACTATCGTGATCGACCGTGCGACATTTTGCCGCATTTACATTCGGTCCCCCACACCGTAAAACGCTGACTGTGTTTAGCTCTACTCGAAAGGATGTTACATGCGTTCATTACTTATTACTCTTACTCTCTCACTCATCTTCTCAGCCTGCGGCGGTGGTGGTTCTAGCTCCAGCGGTACCGTTTTTGAGGGCACTTTGACACAAACAGGTGCAGGCCATAAATCCCGTTCAGTGACGCTTAAGCACGCAATCGGTGCTCGAATTGAAGATGTCAAGATCTGCATTCTTGGAGAGTGCTCAATCACCGACGGTGAGGGTCGCTGGGGGGTAAATATTGAAAACTTCGCCGGTGGTGATATCGTAGTAACGATCGACGGTCACGGGATTGCAACTACGACGTCTACTTCTATTCCTTCAACAGCTAAGGATGTAGTACTAGAGCTCGGCCGAGATGGAAATGTGGTAACTATCGAGAAGCTTTTTATCGATGGCGAGGACCACTCCGGACACGATCATGATCATCACTCGTAATTGATTACTCAAGTCACGAGACAAAGACAGGATGTTCTAATGCGGTTTGTTAGTACGCTTTCTCCTCTTGGTTGTTTTTTGGCGCTGTTCATAGCAACAACAGCACCCAATGAGGCAGCGGCGTGCGACCCCTGCGGAATGCATAGCTCCGTTCAAGTACCCGGCGTGATGAATACATTGCGTTCTGCCGGGCTACAGGACGGAGCATTTACGGTAGGTCTACAAGAGCAATTCAACACATTCCGTATCACGGGCGATAACGACCTGCGCACGACAGAGAGTGACCTTGAGTTGATAAAGAACCTCTCAGTAACGCAATTCACTGCTGCCTACAACATTACCTCCGCTTGGGCTCTGCAGACGAATATCCCCTTTGTAGTGCGTGATTACGAGACGTTTGAGAGGTACCAAAAAGTTAGGGAAACCGAGTCAGGTATCGGAGATGCAAGTATCCTAACAACCTATTCGCCGTACTCGTACACATCAACTGATGCACGGTTCTTTATCGCAGGTCTGGCTGGTTTAAAATTACCAACTGGAGATTCCGGTTCCCTTAAGAGAATTTCAACCGGAGGAACATCAGGTACGACCTACGATGTCCAAGGGCGCGGACTTACCCTTGGAAGCGGCTCACTTGATGTTCCCCTTGGACTTGTAACCTACGGTCGATTGGGCCGTGCCACCCTCTTTGCTAGCGCTCAGTATACTATCCGAACTGAAGGTGCCGCTGACTATCGATTCGCTGACGACCTTACCTGGTCAGCCGCTCCGGGTTGGCTCTTTCTTCTAGGAGAAGAGGAGAATCTAACCCTCTCACTCGTATGCTCGGGAGAGAACAAAGGAAGCGATCACATTCAGGGTCAACTACTGCCACGTACAGCAGCGAACAACGTGTATCTTGGCCCCGAGATATTCTACTCCGTGAGTAATAGAATCTTTGTTCAATTAGGAGTGGATCTCCCCGTTGCAATTGATGTCGGTGGCGCTGTTGTCGAGCCTGAAACGCGCTCTCGGGCCTCGATTACGTGGAGCTTCTCGTAGGAGCTACAGCCTATAACTGCCGCACAGCTATAACTCGGTCAGTGACGGTCTGCCCTCCATTAAACGAGAATACCCCAGAAAACCCCCGATAATCCTGAGTAGCTGCGACACATTCCCGCACTACTGCCTTATCCACAGAGTTTCTCATGCATTCGAGCAGAAGCATCGTCTCATCGTAGGCAACCGAGGCGCTCGACCCTGCCGGCAGCTCGCCATACTCCCCCATAAACCGATGTAGAAAAAGCTTATGGAGGGACTCATCAAACACCGGATACGAATAAAGGAATGTAAAACCAGCGCGCCGAACATCCTCTGGGGGCTGCAGATACAGGATAAGATCATCTGTAAAGATAACAGGCCTATCTTTACGCAACTCAGTCCACTGTTTAAGAAAAGCCTGAATCTGTCCTGCATTATCAAGCAGCATCAACACAGCGGAAATGCCCGCAGGAACTTGGACAATCATGCTACGAAAATCGCGCTCTTCGAGAACCACTCGCCGATTAGCAACAACAGTTGCAGTTGCTGTGCTCGTGAAATTTTCAACCAGTGCATCGTAGTACGGGGAGATGGCAGCAAAAACAGCTACGTCTTTTATCCCCTTTTCATTTGCCTTAACAGCAAGCGCTTTTGAATATCCGTGATCATCAAACCAGGCCGAGAAACTAAACTTCCACGGACGCGTATAAAACTCCTTACCGTGATAAGAGGGGACGAGACATACCACGCGCTTTGCTTCACAGAGAGGCATCATCGGCACAGCGGTCTCCCACGTTGGGCCCACTACAGACGAAACTCCGTCTATAGATGTCAACTTATGAAATGCGCTCACTGTTTGTTTGGCTGAGAACTGACTATCCTCGACGATTGTCTCTACTTTAACGTCAGAGTATTTTTTCTCAAAATCCTTACACGCCAACAGAAACGCCCGGTGTTCTGACTTACCCCAGATCGCTGCTCCGCCGGTGAGATCGAAGATTCCACCTACTTTCAAAGTGCGTACTGGCTCGGCATGAGCAAACGGAGAAATCAGGAGCAGCACAAATAAAAGAACTTGTGCGATTTTAAAGAGAGATAAAAGACCCTCGGAAAGAGCCCGTACATAGATGGTGGCTGTAGATCTATCTGATACCCCGATCACCCGCACTGAGTTCATAAATGCCCCGCTAGGGAAGCCTTGTTGATTACGTTAAAACTGGAAGCTCATCATACCACGGCAGAGCGCCGATTGAGCGTCGCGTAAAACAAGTCGGCTGCAGCAAAAGGAATCCAAATTCATCCCTTGTCATAATAAAGTTTATTATCGCAAAGCACCGCTCTTTGCTGGGCAAAATCGACCTATCTGCGTCTTGTTTGGAGAAATCAAACTCAAATCCCACAACCCCGATCTGACACAAAAAGCTTTTCGGGGACTCTTTGTGAACTGCTATGCCCCAAATTCCTGACAACAAGAGGGGGTTGTCCTGACTTTGAGCATAATGGGCAGCACCTTCGTAGAGCTTGGAGAGCATCGCAGATGCACCAGGAAATTCGCACTCACCTGCCCCCCGCCCGATCGCCCGCACAATCGCTGCCCTTTCAATAAGCTGCCGCCCAATATCTTGCAAACGATTAAGAGACTCTACAAATGCTTCCTCTGACCAATAAATATCAGCAGCATACCCTGGCGTCTTCTCAGTGCACGCAAATATGGCTCCTGCCTCCCCTTCCTCTACATATTCACGGGGATGCATGCGAAGCGGACTAACCAGACTAACAGCATCCGGCGGCTTTAGACCAGCGCGCGAGGGAATCGCAAGGTGCACATCTCGTGGATGTAGCTGCACATCTCGGTAGCGCCACGCTGAATCGCTTGATTCTTTTAAGCCATCTACCGTTTCCCCATAACGACAGCAAAAAAGCCGTATACCTTCCCCCGTGGAGGAGAGTTTGCAAGAGCCTATGAGCCGTACATCTAGGTGCTGTGGCGGGCGCCTAGAGCGGTGCTCCTGACCAGAATGTCGCTCAAGATAAACCGATTCTCCAAGAAAAAAATCTTTAACCAACCCTTGTAGACGCATTCGCAGCGGATCCGGACGACCATCATCATCGATAGAACCTAAATCAATCGGGTCAGCGCCGTGTCTGCGGCGAACGAATTCACTGAGCGATGAAACTCCCGAAGCTTGCAAAAGGGCCTGGGGAGCACAGTCCTGGTCGGGCACCATGCGTTGTAACCGAGGGATGGTCAACGCTTCAAAGCTTCTCTGGTTTTCTGGCGAGAAAGTCTTCAAAAACTCACGAGACATAACCAAGAATATAGCCGGAACATTTCATTTCTCCAAGAAGCAAGGATTCTCTAAGAGATGTTTGTTTCTGTGCGTTTTACCCCAGAAGTGGCGCATTCTACCGTTATTTGCCCTAAGACTCACCCATTAAGGCTTAACACACCCCTGCCCATTCGGAAGCCGCATATCCCTACACCCGCGTGCACGCTCAGAGTTTGAACACCGCTGCTCGCGTGGTGTGAATCCTGGAGGGCACTTGCCAGCTGTATCCGCGGCACTCTGCTTCAAAGCAGCCTCCTGGGCAGCGGCTAGCTCAAGCCCCTTCTGAGTTAGATCAACGCAACAAACTCCCCTACTCTCACTGACAAAGCTGCAATCCTTCTTACCTAATCCGAGATCCGCGCAAGAATAGGGACACTTTCGACAATTCGGAGTAGCAAGTGCTGGAGTTGCCACAAAGAAGGCTACAGCTAAGGTAAGAACATTAATTAATCGCATAATACCTCGGAGTTTAGGTTTTACTATTTTCAGCTACTTACCCCTCTTTTCGTTGAATCTTTTCGAAAATGGGACAAACTTATTACAACCTTTTCAGCACCTTGTGACAACTCCCGTTGTGCACTGTGCGAAAACTCCCCCTCGTTGGTTGTGACGTTAGCAACTGACACTTCTTGAAAATTCGAGGGAGGAATTATGAAGGATAGAAAAATTTCAGATGTAGGACTAGTTGATGAGTTTAAGGCTGGAGATATCTCTGCATTCGAAGAGATAATCTCTCGCTACGAGAGTAAGGTTATGAACCTCGCTCTCCGTTTCACCCGCAATCAGGAAGATGCCGAAGAGGTACTCCAGGATGTCTTCACCACCGTATACCGAAAGATAGACGGTTTCCGCGGACAATCAGCGTTCTCAAGCTGGCTTTACAGAATCGTTGTTAACGCCGCCTTCATGAAGCTCCGTAAGAGAAAGCAAACCCAGACAGTGTCTATCGATGACCTGGCACCTGCTGTTAAGCAGTACTGCATGGAGCGAGATGCTGTAACAAACCAGCACCTACACAACGTTGCCATCAGCCGAGAGCTACAAGAGGTGCTTCAACGGGCAATCGACAGACTG
>JBIIHY010000298.1:0-4393 GCA_044235305.1 Bdellovibrionota bacterium | reverse complement strand
CGAAAGCTGCAGCAGCAGCGGCAAATCCCCATACTACTAGAAAGCCAGCCGCTCCGAAGACCTGATTAAGTGGCTTAGGAAGTAGGTAGCCAACATCGCACAGTGCAGGAATCGTTAGGTATATAGCCGCTGCGAGAAACATGGCAGCGGTGCTGTTTCGTAGTGCTGCTGATAGGGAGGTTCTTGAGAGAGATACGATGATTGCCCAGGCCACAGCGCACCAAGGAATGAGAATAAACCAAACTGGTTCTCCTTCGGAGTGAAGGAAGTTAGCGCTATTCCACCATGTATTGGCGACAGGGACGCCTATAAGCATAACGCTTCCTATCCCCCACTCAATAGCTGCCCGGCGCAGGTGCTCCCTGATAAAGCCGTGGTAGTGACCAAAAATAGCAAGCGCGCTCAGCAATACAGGAACAGTCGCCGCGATACATCCACGCGCAAAGGGGGTAGCCCAGTGATACAAATGGGATGGAGTATAGTCGCTACTTGCATAGAAGCCGGCTGCGCACAGAAGTGTGATACACCACAACGCGCACAGCATGCGCGACTCTGCATAGAGCGTTGCCGGAAGAGCCAGAGCCGCCCACAGCAGCATCGCCTGCCACGTCTCTCCTTCAAGGTGATAGATCTGAGAGAAAAGTCCGATTCCAGCCCAGAAAAGAAGAGCAAAGACGGTAAGGGTCGCCTCACGCCAGAGTCCTTCTTTTCGTTCCTGTTTTATAAATAGAGCCCCAACACCAAGCTGTAGCGCAAAATAGGCAGCTATTTTAACCGGAGCAGAGATGCCGGCCCAATTAGCGGCGATGAGACTTACTATACCTGAGATAAGCGCTGTGATTCCTACGCCTGCGATTCCAAAAACCACCCACGATCTGGTGTTTCTTGAGCGCTCAAACTCAATGATTCGCGCGCTCGTGGAATGGTCAATCACCCCGTTTTTTTCCCAGAGCGCTAGGCGTGCAGTAAGATTTGTAATCATGTGTGTTTGACCCAGGCAACTGCTTGCAAATAAATCGGTGAAGGCACAGCTTGCGTCGAGGAGACCTTAAACGGTAAGTACCTTTTTTCAACGTCCTACTAAGTGTAGTATCTCAAGGTCTGAGATCGATGGCTAGAATGAAACTGCCCTTATGAAGTGCCTACAGTGCGACAACACGGCTTGGGCTGGACATACGTTGTGTTCCAAGTGCCTTTTGTCCTCCAAAGGGGCTCCCAACAAGGTGGAGCCGAAACCCATCAAGGTAAAGTCTCTCTTTGGATTAGAAGGAGCCTCAGGCGATACCCCGGATAGTTGCATTAAATGCGGCAAACCGGCTGAGCCTACAAAAGTCCTTTGTGCTGAGTGTTTGGGAAAACATCCGGCTTTCTCAAAGAAAGACAGGGCAGATAGGCAGGCAGACAGAGGTCGAAAAAAGAGATCTCAGCTGGCGCAGGTTCTCGATCTCTTGCTGAGGCATTATTTAACTGACAGAGATGCTTCATATATCGAGGGTCGAAGTGATTTCTTCGCTGGGGCGATTCCTGGATTTCTTGCACTAGTTTTGGGGGTGTCTGCTATCGCAACGGGGTATCAGACGTGGCAGGAGAATAGAGAAACAGTAAGTAGATTTATGGACTCGACGCCGTTTCAGGCGGGGGAAAATGAGTCTTCCCAAGCATCAAAGCGGAAACGTTATAAGCCACCAGGAAGTGATAATAATACCTTGCGTCTTTTGTTCACTGAACCTAGGACGGGGAGTGTTTTTAAAGCCGGAGAGGCAATACCTCTTGCTGCTGTTCCTGCTGAAGGTAGCACAATCCCAGCTCGCGTACACTTTGCGGGTGTAACGTCTAGCCTGTGTGAAGTTAAATCTGTTCCGTTTGAGTGCTCATGGATGTCCCCGCCTCCGGGAACTCACCGTATCAGCGCGCAGGCTTTTGGTCGGGCAGGGGAGAGAGGGCCCATAGCTGTGACAACTATCAAAGTTGTCGCGCAAGCTGCATTGGAGCGACTAAAACGGACAGAGAGGGAAGAGCCGATATTTATCTCCAGCCCCGCAGAGGATGCACGGGTGGTTCTTGATTCTTATAGTCCCTCTACAGCAGTGCACTTTAATGGTTGGGTAAGAGAAGCTGCAAAAATTGAAAAAATATCCGCTCGGATCGGTGATACTGCCTGCTCGATAGAGGGCGTCGGAAAATTCAAGGGTGCGTGCGCGGTTTCGACTTTAGGTAGCTATGTGATCACCGTTGAGGCAGCTCTTTTGGATGGCTCAACGAGTAGCTCATCAGTTGCATTTATTGTTGAACGTGGTGCATCGAGGTCTGAGAAGGGGCGAGTGAATCCGTACTATTCACAGGAGGAGATCTTCGAAGTAGTACAGGACTGGGGAAGAACCGACCCCTTGTGGGATCCAGCAGACCCTGCCGCCGACAGTATAATTCCTGAAGATGAATCGAGCAGAATAGCACCAGTTTTCAGGGATGCTTCCACAACGCCAGAGGTTGCTGGGTTTGTTCAGATGGCGCAGCTTGCCGAGGTATCCACCGCAGGCTCTTTTGATGATTATGTGGCCTCGCTGTCGCCGGATGTTGCTCCGCCGGCAACTGCTTGGAGTGCTCCATTTGGAAGAATCATAGTCCCGCTACAGCCGCGGTTTTTTGGCTTTTCCGGCACTCCTCCAGTTCCGGCGCCCCTCGGCCGGGCTTCTATATACGGATTGCCGCGTTTTGCTAGTCGCGCAATCGCTTTCTTAAGCTTCCATGAACAGGGAGGTGGTCACGTTGCGCTTATGGGTCGGCAAGATAAAACCGCCGCCTTAGAGCGCGAGGTTTATTTCTTAGGCACACTACCAGCAACAGCAGCCGGAGGCTCTTATACTGACAATCTGCCAGATGAGGCTTCGGACCTATTTGACGGCCTCTTTACCCACTATTTAGCGTTAGCTGGAGAGAAGGGTAAGGAAAATGCTGCAATCACAAAGCTAATGGCAGCGGGCTCTTTTCTTCCTTATGAGACCAAACGGTCACTCAAATTAAGTGGGAATTATGCAGCGATTCTACAGTGGTTGTGGAGAGCCGCACTGCCGTATAGCAACGATTCCGGGCAAGCGCTCCCCTTCTCCCACGAAGCGCGGCACCGGGTGGCGTATGTAGCGCGAGGTGATGAGAGTCCCGCTGTGCTTTCAGCCGCCCAACCGTATCATCGCTACGACGAAGTCTTACATATGCGAGAGATGGCGCGTCTAGCAGGGAGTTTAAAAGGGGTGCTTCCGCCTGTGACGATGCTATCACTGGTAGATTACTCAGTTAGTAAGGGAGAAGAGGCGCTCGTCTCAAACGCAACCTGGGATGACTCTCGGCAAAGGATTAAGCTTATGCTCCCAACAGTAGCGCGAGTGTGGGGCCAAGAGGGGGAGAGCATACATCTGCGGGTTGACCTCTCAAACTCCTACGACATTTTCGGTAAGCCGCTTAGCTTTACCGTCAAGCCACTGTACCCCGAGCACCAAGCTCTTGTATCAGTCTCTCAAGAGAGCTCCTCTCAATTTCTTATCTCTGCGCACTTTGACCGAAGATTTCCGCGCTCGAGAATTCCGGTTATTGCTACCGCGTCTAACGGCACTTTCGAGGGAACCCCTGCGTTTATAAATTTTCTCTGGCCAGAGGCGCAGCTTGGGGGAGAGAGCCAAACACAATCAGAGGGCTCAGGAGGGGCACAGGTGCTAGTTAACAGAAATAAGCGGCCGGTCATTACATCACATACGCCAGCAAATCTATCGGCTAGAGTTGGAGCAACAGTTAGGATCCCACTCTCATGCACTGACCCCGAAGGGTTCGATACGACATGGATACGTTGGCATAAAGAGCCAGGGGTCATAGAGGACTCTGTCTACATCTTCCCTGTAACTGCTGAATACGCTGGGCGTTCCCTCACGATTCACTTCATCTGTAGTGACGGTACTGGGGGATATGGTGGACTTGAGCGCACCCTGCGAATAGAGTGATAGAGAGCATGGAGCAGCAAAATTCTCTATCAAACTCTTTTGCTGAAGGAGTACCTCCACAGGGTGGATTCGGCAGAGCAGGAGTTGCCCAATTGGTTTTAAGTGCATGGGTGGTGCTGTTTACGTGTGCTGCGTATCGGCACGCGGTCTTTCGATCCACGGCATTTGACTTTGGGATATTCGACCAGGCTCTCTGGCAGCTCAGTCAAAGTAAAAAGCCATTTAATTCGCTCATGCGCATGAATATTTTTTCTGACCATGCAGCGTTTGTTTTATATCCTCTTTCGTTTTTTTACCGTTTGTATGCTTCTCCCTATGTCCTGCTCGCTGTACAGAGTCTGTTTCTTTCCCTTGGTATTCTCCCTCTTATAGGGCTAGCTAGGTACTACCGTGTAAACCCTAAG
>JBIIHY010000296.1:0-4397 GCA_044235305.1 Bdellovibrionota bacterium | reverse complement strand
GACGCGCTCGATACGCGGACTATCTTTACAGAAGATCCCGTTGAAACCTTTGAAGGGAGCGTACATGCGCTTTTAAAACACCATAGCGCAACGATATCTACTGCTGAGTCGTGCACAGGGGGGCTTGTAGCTGAGATGTTAACGCGTACTCCGGGGGCTTCGGCCACCTTTGTAGGTGGAGTTGTTGCCTATTCAAATGACATAAAAGAGCGCGAGCTTGGAGTCTCAGCAGATACGTTACGTATGTGTGGTGCTGTAAGCGCTGAGACGGTTCGAGCAATGGCCGAAGGAGTGCGAGCAAAATACAGAACTACCTACGGTGTATCTATTAGTGGAATTGCCGGGCCAGATGGTGGGACTGAAGAGAAACCAGTTGGAACTTTTTTCGTAGGTGTTGCTGGGCCTGAGGGCGTTATCGATTTTAAATGTCTCTATGTAAATGACCGACGCAGTATCCGTGCATACGCAGCCCACGTGGCGCTCGATATAGTTAGGCGAGTGGTTCTGCGCTTTGAGATCCCAGAGCGGTATCCGATAGGGGTGTAGCAGTTTAGGATTTGTCCCAACTGCTTTAAGTTTCCGGGTATTTAATTGATAGCAAAGGAATTGCTCGGTCTGCTAATCTAAGTAGGATGAAAGTACGAAGTATCAAATCCAGTATAGTTAAGTTGCGCGGTGTTTCGTTGCTACTTGCAGGACTGGTATTTGTGACCTCCCCGGATTGTTTTGCTGGCCCTAATCCTCGCAGCTCTCCGCAAGCCACTGCATCGCCATCACCTACTCCAACAAGCCCGGCTGCGAGAAATAATTGCTGCTTCTGTATCTCACCCCCAAACGGCGCACCGGATGCACAGCGCTTTTACAACGAGTGTCTCGCATGTCTCCCTCAAAGATTCCCGGGTTGCGACACCTACAAAGCCTTCCCAGCAGACGAATACCGAGAAGGTGTTGTTAGAGAGCTCGGTTGCGTCGGTCGTGTTAACATTATCAACAATCAACACGGGCCAGACCTCTCCCAGGCGCGACAAATAATTCGGGTATGCACGTCTGCATATCCCACATGCAGCATAGGCCTAAATGATCTCTCGTGCGGCTCGTACACTAACGAGTTCTCTGCCCAAGCAGCTCTCCTTGATATCCAAAAGGCTCTAGGAGGGGGTGTAAGTGTTGATATATGTGGAAGCGGCTCTACTAACCTGGTTGTTAGCTGCACACCAAGTCGAATCACCAAAACCTACGTAGTCTCTCCGTCTGTTGTTAGGAGTGATCTAGGGCTATGTCCTGAGTTCGGTGCGTTGTGCGCTAACATCGGAGAGCGGTTTACATGCAAGGATACTCTCAATCGGTCGCTTACTATTCCCTGCTGCAAGGTTGAGAGCGAGGCGACTATTGGATACTGGGGAAATGGTAACGGTTGTGATGGTAGGGGATGTACTACGCAGCGATGCCCCACCAGGGGTTTTTGCTCGGGGGCAATCCGAACTACTCAAGGATGCTCCTCAGTAAGCCCGACGGGGGTGTGTATTCGGACGGCTGTAGACTGCGGCATATACGGCCAAGTATGCAGGGAGGAGAATGGTGTTCCCTCATGTATTGACCCCCCATCTCCGCGCCCATCTCCGCCCCCATCGCCGTCGCCATTACCGTAGGGATTCTGTTTGGATAGAGCAGCAGGCAAGACAGATAGCTTTTTCTCTTGGCGCACGGGCATGGGTGGCGTATTTAATCTAGAACAAAAGAAGCCTTGCAGCGATTCAGTTGCTGCATGCGGTGGTGTTACTCCGATTGTCAGGGAATCGTATCAGCGAAAACATTATGAAAAACATCTCTAAACTATTTCTCCTTCCCGTAGCACTCCTTTCTGCTCTTTGCGGAGCTTCTGAGGTTTCCGCGCAGGTGCTTACTGTTGATGGTACACTTCCTGGAAGGGCGGGATACACGGTGTACTTCGTTGAGAAGGGCGGCAGAACAGCTTCTGCAGTTGTAAAGTCTAACGGAAGATTCTCTTTTTCGCGGATCACTAAAGCTAAGCTTAAGTCAGCTACCCTTCAGATGAGTGATGCTGAAGGTAGCTATGCTGGTCCGATAGTTCTAAGTGGTTCAGGAACGAAGGTAGCAACCAGCTTTTCCGGTAAGGTAGCGAATTCAAGACAGAAGAAGATCTCCCTTGGTAGGATTACACTCAAGGCCGGGTACGCTGCTCTTTCTAGGCAGGCTTCAAGGAGTCTTGGCGTAGTAGTAGCGAGAGCAACTACCAGGGCCGCAGGCGGAAAGCCTATTGGTGCAGGAGAGCTTGGGCTTGTAACCGATGCGGTACCAGAGGGGGTGAGGGCATCCTTCGCCAAATCATCAGCAGAGGCTGGAGCTGATGAGGATAGAGACGGTATTCCGAGTGCATTTGATGCAGATGATGATGGGGATCTGATCCTTGACCCATCAGATCCGGATTCAGCTGGGAGTGATATCCCGTATTCGTCGATGGTCTTAGATTTGCGCACCACGCTGAATGAAAATGTGCGGGTCGGCCTTACAGATGCCGCTATAGACGCGGCAGTTGGGGGTGAAAACCTCTTTTCATTAGCCACCTTTATATCACTTCCCTCCGCGCAGAGCAGTCTTGCAACCGGCGGATATGTCGTCTGCGACGATGCCCTAGCGTATTGCAGGCCTAATAACCCGCTTGGTTACTCCGCTGGTGTATCAGAAAGCTCGAACGACTTCCGTAAACCGTGGGCGGAGCTTCTAACCTCAGCCGGGTATCCGCGCATGGAGAAGATCAACAGCCTGGGAGCGATTGTTGCTGCCATTCAACCGCGAGTTGGTCGTAGTCAATTTAGACCAGGTGACGTTTATGAAGCTGTTGTGACTTCTGACACGCGAGAGATTACACGTAAAACCTTCACGGTTGCGCCGTACTTTGTTTCAGTCCCAGCTCTTAAATCGTATGATGCTGGGGCAGGAGAGGTAACGGTGGACTATGACTCTATCAGTCCAACTTCAGGGTCGATACCAGGTGCTTCTCCTGGCAATCCGATCCTGTTACCACCGAGCGGATTACTTACTATGACTTTCTGGC
The DNA here is from genome assembly GCA_044235305.1 of Bdellovibrionota bacterium. Classification (GTDB taxonomy): domain Bacteria; phylum Bdellovibrionota_C; class UBA2361; order UBA2361; family OMII01; genus OMII01. The sequence goes on along the minus strand of JBIIHY010000296.1, from coordinate 1,321 downwards.
GCCCACAGCGTGCAGCTATTCGTTCAGATGAAGCCGGATACTACGACTGGGGTAACCTCAACTATGGGGTGACTGTAGGTGATATTCAGGCAACTTGCGCTGGGCTCTTTTCAAATGTTTCAAGTGCGCTGATTGAGGACACCACTCCATTTGGAACTGGAGACAGTGTGTTCTTCAACCAGGGAGCGAATCCGGCGCCATACCGTGATTCTTTTGGCGATCGAGCAGCTGTTTTTGGTAACACACTTACCTTCACTCTTGATGTTGCGGCGTGTGTTACCCGTGGCGGAGGTTCTGCAACGGGAACAACTGAGATTGCTCTTGAAGCGCGAGGAGAGCAGGTAACCGGCGGACAAACGACGGCACGGCAACGAATCTACGTGCAGTTTCAGGTTACTTAAGGGCGAACATGCCCTGAATCAAATACTCTGGCGTAAAGTATTAAAGCGCTTGCTACAGGACGTTTTTTCGCTGTGTCGCTAAAGTTTCCCCCCTAGTTCGCCGACGGCCTAGTAGGGTAAACCATGGGAAAGCGAGTTCTTGTAGTTGAAGATAGTGAAGAAGGTAGATCGGCCTTGCTGGCGGCGATCCCGGCAGCGCATGTAATCACCTACTCTAATAGTGGGGATGAGGCGCAAGCGCTTATCACCGATGCAAGTGAGCGCCTTACCCCGTATGACCTCGTAGTAATAGACATTGACCTCCCCGGAATCAGTGGTCTGGAGGTGGTCTCCCTTCTGCGGCAGCTTGAGGAGCCCCGCAAGCTCGCAGGTGGGGGGGGTGCCACAAAAGTGCTTATTTTGAGCGATAACCCCGATGGGCAGCTCATTTACAGCGCAAACGCCCTGGCATGCGAGTCTTTTCTGGTCAAACCGCTGGATGAGGAGAAGCTAAAACGGGAGCTTGAACGGCTCTGTCCGCTGGATTAGCCCCCTTCTTTCTCAGAAAAACGCGGTACCCAAGCGCTAAATAAGTAGTGTAAACTAGAGGGAGTGGTGACGTTGGTGTGCAGTAGTGCACCGGCGGGGAATTACCGACCGTTGCGGCCCGATGGGTCGTGATAAGGCGTGTAGGTGGTTTAAATCTTTTACATGACAGGATACGGACGGCGAGCGGGTGACCCAAAAGGTGCTACGAAAGAGATGGGAGTGGCGTTCCCGCAATCAAGTGTGATGCAGTCCCTGGTCGGGGATGCAGATGAAAATCTTAAGATAATTGAACGCGAGTTGGGTTTAAAGATCGGGCGCTCTGCCGACGGCTTAACTCTGGTCGGACAAGATACCGATGTTGAGCTTGGGTGCGATCTTCTTACTCAGCTTAG
>JBIIHY010000297.1:0-4397 GCA_044235305.1 Bdellovibrionota bacterium | reverse complement strand
GGATGGCGGTTTTAAGGACCTTCGCAGTTTGCAAAAGAGGACGGTCACGTCCCGTCTTTTCTTGCTCTCGAGCGAAGTAAGAGAGCAGTTCTTTCTATGACTATCCGGATTCTAGTCAGTGCAGGTGAGGTATCAGGGGATCAGCACCTTGCTCGGGTGGTGAGCGCCCTAAAACTTATCTCGCCGGATGCTGAGGTGCGGGGGATGGCTGGGTCTGAGTGTCGAGCTGCCGGTGTTCATCTCGATGTAGATTGTTACCGAGCAGGATCGACCATGGGGTTCTTCGAGCTGCTGCGCTCAGCTCGCTCAATTTTCCGCTCTTTCTCTACCATCAAGAAAGTTATCACTGAATGGAGACCCCACGTCGTTGTGCTTGTCGATTACCCCGGATTTAACCTCCGCCTGGCAAAGGTGGCACGAGAAGCTGGGGCAAAGGTGCTCTACTTTATTCCGCCTAAGGTCTGGGCCTGGAAGGCTGGGCGTGTAAAGACGATGAAGCGCTACGTGGACCACGTAGCAGCAATATTTCCCTTCGAGCCAAAATTCCTAAGCGAGCGAGGGTTCTCAGACGTGACTTACGTTGGGCATCCCTTAGCTGATATAGCGGGGGAACCCTCTGATCCCGAGACTCGTGCGGACTCGTTGCTGCTCTTACCAGGAAGTAGACGCTTTGAGGTAGAGCGATTGTTGCCCCCGATGCTGCGGGTGTATCAGCGCTTACGCGGCAGCCATCCTGACCTTTCTGCAACGGTGCTCGTGGCCCCGAATATGAACCGCGAGTGGTTGCAGGGCTTGGCGCAGGGAGTCGTCTCTCCCGAAGCACTAGCAGGGATTGAGTGGAGAGTGGGGGACGCGCTCTCTGAAGCTGCAAAAGCTCGGGCTGGGATCTTAAAGTCTGGCACATGCAATCTTGAAGGGGCGCTCGCGCTTCTTCCGTTTGTCTGTGTATACAGTGGTTCGTGGCTATCAAAGGTGATAGTTTCCTCGCTGGTACCACTTAATGAGTACTCTCCAGTAAATATTGTGAGACCCGGAACGGTAGCTGAGTTGATGCAGGTTACAATTGACGAAGAGATGCTCTATCGTAGCGTTTCGCAATTGCTTGAATCAGGCGATGTGCGGGCGCGCGTGATCGACGGGTTGCGTGAAGCACGAGCGCGGTTGTTGCGAGTTGATGGATCCTCCGCTACACACGCGGGCACGCCCAGCGAGACTGTTGCGCAGCGGGTTGCCCAGCTTATAGTCGAGCTGGCGAGAGGCGATGGGTTGGTAAGGGAGGTTGGGTAGGGGATGTATTGGCGAATTTTTAGATACCTGAGGGCCCATCGGGCCGGGTTTGTAGCAGCTCTCCTGTGCATGGTTCTGTTTGGGGCCACTGATGGCGTGGTTCCTTTTCTCGTGAAACGCATCCTTGATGGAATCTTCTCTGAACGTGATAAGCACCTTCTTTTTTGGCTTCCGTTTGCTATCGTTGGGTTTGCTGTTGTGAGGGCTCTCGCAGATTTCGGGCAACAGTACCTGATGGCTTCCGTTGGGCATCGGGTAACGCAAGATATCCGTAATGACCTTAATCGCCACGTGCTCTCTCTATCGACTGATTTCTTCGTAAAGCACTCCACTGGAGAGCTGCTCTCTCGGGTGACATCTGATGTGCTCCTGATTCGAACTCTTCTCACGGATTCTTCAGCAGCAGTCATTCGGGATATCATACGCGTGATAGCGCTACTGTGTGCGTGCGTGTACCTTGACCCTACGCTCTCCCTTATCGCAATCGTTTTCTTCCCAATAGCAGGGCTACCGATCGCGCGTCTTGGAGAGCGGATGCGGAAGCTCAGCAAGCGTGGTCAAGACGCAGTAGGACAGCTCTCGGCGCTCTTTCAAGAGAGTATGCACGGCCACAGAGTGGTGAAGATATTCTGCCGTGAGGAATTCGAGCAGCAGAGGTTTTCAGCGGGTAACGAAGCGCTGACGAACACCTTCATTCGTTCAGAGCGAGTCCGTGCTATTGCTGGGCCGATTAACGAGGTCATGGCGAGCATGGTCGTTTCCGGGTTGCTCCTATACGGTGGATACACAGTCATTAGCGGTGAACGCACTTCGGGAGACTTTATGGCGTTTCTCGTCTCCGTCTTCCTCATGTATGAACCCTTTAAGAAGCTCACTCGCGTGCATGCGACTATTCAGCAGGGGTTAGCCGGTGCGCAGAGAATATTTGAAGTGCTCGATACTCGCTCATCTATCGTTGAAGCGGCAGCAGTATCGGAGCTGCCGGCGAGCTACAACCTAGAGTTTCACGAGGTCTCATTTGAGTATCCAGCGCGCGGAGATGAAAAGGAATCAAGTGATGCCCTCTCGCAGATCTCTCTTGATATTCCTGAAGGTAAAAAGGTGGCGTTGGTTGGGTTCTCTGGGGCTGGAAAGAGTACCCTTGTAGATCTGATTCCGCGCTTTATTGATCCGTCCCGCGGTAAAGTCACCCTCGGAGGAGTAGATCTGCGTTCACTAAGGCTCTCAGACCTACGCAGTAGGATTGCGATGGTGGGACAACACACCTTTCTCTTTAATGACACAGTTTTCAATAATATCGCCTACGGAAACCCAAGCGCCTCACGTGAAGAGGTAGTGGCTGCAGCGAAGGCCGCCTTTGCATACGACTTCGTGCAGCGGTTGCCAGCCGGGTTTGATACCGTTGTAGGTGAGGGTGGTATGACCCTCTCTGGAGGAGAGCGTCAGCGGCTGGCGATAGCCAGAGCTATTCTTAAGAATGCCCCGATCTTGATCCTTGATGAGGCGACAGCCTCGCTGGATAACCGCGCTGAACGTGAAGTGCAGCTTGCAATTGAGGCGCTTGAGCAGGGTCGAACAACCGTTGTCATTGCACACAGACTCTCAACGGTTCGTGATGCTGACCTCCTAGTTGTAATGAGTTCAGGGCGAATCGTAGAGCAGGGTACTCACGAAGAGCTTCTCGGGCGTGGTGGTGAGTATTCGCGGCTGCATGCGTTGCAGTTCCGCGAGGCTGAAGCGGTATAGCTGGTAGGTTCTCGGAGTCTTAGTGTAGGGGGATAGAGGCAGTTCGGCCCTCTGATTTATCTCGACACTATGAGCCTACACAAGCAACTGTTGTCTCTTCTGTCCGATATTTTCTAGGTGCAGCAGCTAGGTGCAGCATCTAGGTGCAGCACGGCTTACCCGTAAGCTGCATGCTTCTTCATTGGATACACTCGGCGCCGTATGTTCGAAATTCGAAAATTCTTTTTGTTGCTCTCGTTTGTTCTTGTCATCCAGGTGACAGCTACTGCCGCTCCAAGGAAGCGGGCTGCCCTGCTCACTCCAACGCCCACGATTGCGCCTATCCTACGGGTAGAAAACATCTCGGTAGTGCATCGCTCATCAGGAGGACGTTCTACGCATGCGTCGATAAGTGTTCGGGTTGCTAATCGGAGCGCGGGAGAAGCTCGAGAGGTTTCGGCGTACGTTGTACTCAAGAATGGGTATGCGGTTCAGTTGCGGGGGCACCGGCGCATCCCTGGCTTTGGGCGGGTGGTCTTTACCGGTACTGCGCCGGTGCCAGCGGCGTGGATGGTAGGCCCGCGGGTCACTCTAAGCTGCGCAGGGTGCCGAAAGTACGGGTAGATAGTTGCAGTGTGCGATTACGATGAATTGATGTGTACGCACGTTATTGCTATAGGCAATGAGTGATCCGCTGCAGAGGCGAATTATGCCGAAAGGGTCGACCTCTCTCTCATTACGGGAGGAAGTTGGTAAAATGAACAGGACTTGATGCTAGCAGGCACTAAACAAAAATTTACAAGGTGCATAACTCATAGGAGGATACATGCATCACAAGGATAAGTGTGAAACTCAGGGGGATAAACCTGACGTGGGGATGCCTCCTACACCGCCAAGTATCGCCAGACTACAGGAAGAAATAGTTATTGTTACCCACAATCCGGAATGGTTCGACTGGTATCAATCAGAAAAGGCAGCGCTAGATAAAGTTTTTGGTCCTAATGCTGTAGCGTTCGAGCACGTCGGGAGCTCCCGGGTGCCTGGACTCGATTCAAAGCCGATAGTTGATATTCTGGTGGGCGCAAAGACCCTCGAACTGACCGACGCTCAAACTGGCGCGCTCTCCGATCTTGGATACGAATATTTTGGAAGACTTCATGTTGCGGTGGACAGGCTTTTTGCGCGCAAGCGTGGCTCCCAGTCGTTTAATTTGCAGATAGTTCCCTTTGGTGAGAAAGAATGGACTGAGAAGGTAGCCTTCCGAGATTATTTGTTGGCAACGCCGGACGCAGTGGCTGAATATTCGCGAATTAAGCGAGACGCGATAAGAGAGGGGAAAACCGCTCTGCTAGACTATCATAAGCACAAAGATATGGTGGTGTTGG
>JBIIHY010000295.1:0-4403 GCA_044235305.1 Bdellovibrionota bacterium | reverse complement strand
ACACAGGCCAGTACACAGAACAACAAAGATACCGGCAAGAACAGAGGGCGCTCGCACGGAGAGCTCTGAGACACCTCCAAGCCCGATTGAAATAACGGCCCCTATCCAGTGAAAAAGTGGTGGCTTAGATGGAATAATCCCGTTGCGCCGCGGGAGCACCCATTCATTGTTCTTAACTATCTCTGATATAACATGCGCTTCGCGCGCTTCGGAGCTGCCCCCGACATCGGCTACCCCAACGACTGAGAGCTGAATCGCAAGATACATGCAGACGGCAAACAAAAGCAGGCCCAACGGAACCCGGCCGGTTATCGCTTCCATTCTCTGCACATCTCTATCCACACCACCTCAACAGATCGCACCCACTGTTGATGGATTCTACCGATTTATTAAGATAGCTCAACTCCTTGAATGACCAGGCTAAATTGGAAGTTGAGCGGTAACTTTAGGGTCGAGCCTTGCGTATCTCAGTATTCCAGGGTGCAGCCGAACACATAGCCCGGGGCCCGTCATCCCACCAACAGGTACCCCGCCGTAGTCCTTTATGCTTACCGCTATCAGCCATCACCAGACCGCGAAGGTTTAGCCTTGCCAAATTAGAACAAGTGCCACCATGGTTTCGGCCAAAAGTGCCCGCTTCCCTCTGCTTTCCTCTCCTTACACTTCTTCTCAGAGACCGCGCGGTAAAAACCCGCACTGCGTATGATTTAAATTCCAACAGATAATCCAAGGATGCTCAGTAAGTTACCTCGATTTTTTCGTGAGGCTTGAGCTCGCGAGGCTTCACAGTATATGTTTTTAAAACATATACTGTGGCGGTTTACGCTCAGCATTTCCGCAGCAGAATGCCCCTAACATGAAGAATTTGCTCGGGCAGAAAGTTGCTTTAAAAGCAGACAGGCGGCGATTTTTACGCGCGCGGTCTCTGAGAGAAATAGCGTGGCTGAAACCGACAGGTTGTGACAGCGCTTGAGTAGCCCGGCGAATCGTGCATAATTTAGCTGGTAAGTTCAGAGAGCACCACCATGCAAAACGACAAAGCGGAAGATGTCACGGCAGAGATGTTGATGCGGCAGGTAGAGGATTTGCTCCTGATGGACGAGCTCTCTGAGGGACAGAAGGCTAAGATTTTACAAAACGTACTTTCGATTTTGGGAGAGGAGAAGTAAGGGACATGAATCAGCCGACATTATCACAAGACGCCAGAGCTGCTCTTGCAGCAGTCCAACAGCTTCCTGAAGCCGTGCAAGCAAAATTACCTGGAATCATAAGCCTCGATCGGGCGAATCCGATTTCAGCCGCGGCCGAAAAATCCACGCCTGCACAACTTGCCGAAGCATCTGCGCAGCTCGTCGAGGGGGTTAAGGCGGCACGCGCCCACGGTTTCAAGCAGGTCACAGCCCCCGATGGCACAAAAGCAATCGAGGTCAGGACTAAGAGAATTAACGGAGAAGAGGTAACACGCCTACTCTCCGAAGGGGCTAGAGATAAGTTGTTCACAGAGCTCAAGGACTACGGAAAAGACAAGCTGGGAGATGCAACCCTCCTATCAACAGCTGACTTTTGGGCCGTGGCAGGGAGTCTCCATTGGGCAATTAAAGGCATGAAGGTGGCCAACGGTGCTCTCCAAACAGAAGATGCAGCTCTTAAACAAGCATATCAAATAGTGACACAAGGTGTGCGCACAAAGGATGGGTACTCGATCAGCTGTTTCGATTTGGATGACGGGGGTGTTGTTGGTGGTTCTGGTTATGGCGGCGTCGATGGCTGTGAGGACGGCGTCGAAGAATTTGTTAACTTTTGCGCGTTGTTTGGCGCCGCGCCTGCGAAATCAGAATAATTTGATCGTTGATCATTGGTTCCCCACGTTCGCTAAAGTTTCGGTGGACAGGCTTGATCCCCTCCGCAAGGAGGCGTTGGGTCCTTGATCCTTGATCTCCACCTTCGGCAAGCCTACGGCGGACTTCGCTTTGATCGAACAAATTTCTACTTTAGCCTATTCCGCTGGTAGGGTACCCCTGAGCCTGTCGAAGGGTTACCTTGTGTTTTACCTTGGGTGCCGTGGGAGAGCCCTCTAAAGAAGATGCTAGGAAGTAGTGCTGAACAAAGACGGGCATTTCTTGCAGTTATTCGCTACCGGGGGCCTGACCTTGACTCTTCCGCCGAAGGGGAGCGAGTGATAAAGGCTGCACACATAAACAACATCCTCGTGCTCTCCTGACCTACCTACTTGCTAGACCAGCAGAGCACACAACTCTCTGGTACCAGCGCACTTCGTGTGGGCTGCCAGTGATAAACGCACTGCGCTGATGAATTGAGCTGGGTGCAGAAGAGAGAATACGCTGCTCGCCATTAACCGCCATACCTCCTGCTTGCTCCATAATAAATGCAAGCGGCATACATTCATAAAGCAATCTAAGTCTACCGTGGGGCCTACGTGAATCACGCGGGTAAAGAAACACCCCACCTTTCCGCAACGTTCGGTCAAAATCAGCTACAAGTGAACCAACGTAGCGACCAGAGTAAGGCGCCTTGCCGGTTGCATCCGAGGATTTCAGTTCATTGAGGTAGCGAGCAATCCCCGCATCCCAGTAGCAGGTGTTTCCTTCGTTAACGCTATACACTGTTCCCCGGTCTGGAACGCGAATTGAATCATCCGTTAGCACAAACTCACCGATCGACGGGTCGAGAGTGAATCCGTGCACGCCGTCTCCTGTAGAGTAGACAAACTGAGTTTTTGCGCCGTAGACAGAGTAGCCAGCGGCTACGATCTCACTCCCCTGCTGGAGAAAATCATCATGGGAAGCCCTGCGCGAATCATCCTTCTTCCGAAAGATGCAGAAGATCGTTCCTGTTGGGATACTAGAGCCAATGTTCGATGACCCATCTAACGGGTCAAAGGCGAGTACGTACTTTCCCTCGTTGTTGCGCGCATCGGTTGAGATGACGCTGTCACGCTCCTCCGACACGAGCAAACCAAAGTGTCCTGATGAACCGAGCAGCTCTACTAAAACCTCATCTGCTTCCTCGTCGAGAAGCTTTGTCTCATCGCCGTGAACATTTGTCTTTCCGGTGTAGCCGTGAAGCCCCTTGAAGCCTGCCGTTGCAACCATCTGCGAGATAATCTTTACGCCAAGCGAGATCGACTCAAGGAGGTCTGAAAGCTCGCCAGTGCTGTCCGGGTATAATCTTCGCTTTGCATGCACAAAGCGGCTCAGTGTTTGTGTTGGTATCATTGTATCAGCCCTGCGTAAGGGGCACCTACGCCGATAGCGGGCGAACCATTCGCAGCCGATACTAGAAGCGTAGGTACCTAACGAGGCGCGATGTAAAGGGCGCCGTTGCGATCCGTGGTGAGATCAACGACTAAAAATAGAGAACAGACCCCCGCTCAGGTCAGCGGATAGAGAGATAATCAGGTCCTGCTTTTATCAGTATACCGCTCGGGGAGTAGAGAGTGCAAAGTTTTTTTGGCTCATCGACGGAAATAGTGGGTAGTAGCGGGCAGAGCTACGGCATAACCCGCTGAGTCTAGGGCTAAAAACGAGGTTCAAAAAGCACTCACTAAAAACGTCGAAGAGCCGTTTTTTGAGCCCCGGCTTCTCTTGCGATTTTACGCCAAAAAAACCACAGGGATACTACTGCTGGCGGAAACAGACGGGCGGTATGGGGGAGGTCTTGTCACATGCGATACCTGGCTGCTAACTCACCGGGTTAATTACAACTCCAAATCTAGCGGCTGCATCGTAATAATCATTCCCCATCGAGCACGTTCCCCTGAGACGTGGTTGATGGAATATGCAGCCGCATTAGCTAGCACAACACCCGGATAGCCAAGATCCCCCCTCACTTCTGAGTAAAGCCTATTGAGTTCAGAGACTGGGTTTCCGGTTATAGCTGCTGCTGCAGCTAACGTACTTCTGGTGTACGAATTGTAGCTCCGTGCACCTACATAGAGCTCGTTTATCTCATTAATTGATTTGCCGCTGATTGCAGATGCTGCGGCTAGCGTAGCCGACGAGTAGGAATTATGTTGTTCAGCGCCAGAGTTCAGCCTGTTGAGTTCAGAGATAGATTTTTCACTTATAGCAGCTGCCATTGCTAACAGTGCGCGGGTATATGGATTGTGACCGTTAGCACCCGTATAGAGATCGTTGATTTCTTGAAAAGACTTGCCGCTCATTGCAACTGCGGCAGCCAGCAGCGCAGAGGCAAACGAGTCCTCCTGATGAGCTTGCGCGTTTAGCCTCTTTAGTTCAGAGATGGGTTTTTCACTTACAGCCGCTACAGAAGCTAACAGAGCCTTAGCGTATGGGTTTTTTGCAGTTGCATCGGCATAGAGCGCGTTGAGCTCCGAAGTTCGTTTACCACTGACGCCAGCCGCAGCAGCTAGAGTGGCAGAC